>CALPMC020000093.1 GCA_943324565.2 Chitinophaga pinensis
TATTAATGTTGAAAAGTGTGAAATACGTTTATCAATTTTGAATTTGTGAAATAGAATGTAACTTTGATAAAATCGCGTAAATGTATTTTCGTAGTGCTTTCCGCCATAATCAATCCAATCCAAATCTTTTATTAAAAATTCTTTAACATCAGCCTTATTGTAATCTATAAAATCCAATGGTGAAATCATTTGAATTCCTTTTCGACTTTTATAATGATAAGATTGAATGGGTCCAATCATTGGAAACTTTCTGATTTTTTGTTCACCAAATTTCTTGTGAATAGACTTAATGTTAATTGTATCAAGTTTATAATGTGTAAATGTTTCAGGCATCCATCCTTCAGTTTCCGTGTTATGGCCAGACAAGATATATTTTATTCCGAGTTTATTGGCTGTTTTGTAAAGAATTGCCATAAAGGCATTGTCAAAAGGTAAATCAATATCCAAAACAGATGCCTTTATGAAGGAGCGCTGGACATCGCGCATTTCTTGCCAATCTATTACATGGGTATGCAAATCAAGACCTAATTTTTGCAGTAACTTGGCAATATTCTTAACAGAAATATCACTGTTCCAGCCCCCATCCACATGTATTATGTATGGTCTTAATCCCCATTCTTTTGCCAGGCAAGCCAAATAGGAACTATCAACACCTCCACTCACTCCCAAAATACAATCAAATTGTTTGTTTGCCCCCTTTAATTTTATTTCATTAATCAAATTAGATAACTTCTGCGCACCAACAGCCCCCTTCAAAACGGTTCTTTTCTGAAGATCTTCATAAATGTGGCAGATATTGCATACACCTTTTGAGTCAAAGTTAATATTCGGATACACTTGATTGTCGTATATGCAACGAGAACATTGTTGATAAGGTTGTCTAACAGATTTTCTCGAAATTTTGGCTGTAAAACGTTTAAAATTAGTTTCAGCATGATAATATTTTTCATGCATAGCTTTCGCATTTAATTTTATTTGATTTCTAGTTTGGACATCCTTATTTATAAAATTTTCAATAGCCTGACTAATTTCCATTTCATTTGGTGTAGAACTTAGTAAATGTCCTACTTTTTCATTCACGATTTCGGAAATCCCACCAACATTCGGAGCAATACAGGGAATGGAGCAGCTTAGAGCTTCCATTATAGAAACGGGAATACCCTCTGTGTCACTTGTATTAATGAATAGGTCAACTTGATTGTTTTTATAATACTCAATCACTTTATCATTAGAAACATGTCCTTTGAATTCCCATGTTATGTTTCTAGAGTTTTCCAATCTTTTAGATGCTTCTTCAATAAGTTTATTTTGAAGTGAACCTGATCCAAAATGCGTCCAATGAATTTTTATACTTTTAATTAATTGTAATGAATTTATGATTCGATCAATTCGTTTTAGTTGAATTGAACTTGAACAACTTACCAAATGATAAGGCTCCTTGGTATCTTTAATTTCGGTGAATAAGGAAGGAGTTCCGAGTCTTAAAGTACTTAATTTGGAATCAAAACCAATGAATTTATTTTTTAAATATTGGGTGCCGAAATCAGAAACGACAAAGCATTGATCAATATTTGAAAAAGTAAATTTTCTTAGGGGAAGATAATTATTTGGATGCCTTTCAAAGTAAACATCCCATCCATGAGCTCTTGTGATGACCATTGTTTCAGGATATCGTTTTTTGATCATTGCAGAAGCGTATGCAAACTCATCAAACCAATAGGAATAAATTGTTGTCTCGGTTTTATCTAAGTCTCTCAACTCAATAATTTCAATAACCTCATTTGCAATTTTTTTCGCAAGAACGATTGCTGAAACTAATACTTTATGAATCGATTTATTAATCCTGAGATTGAGATTATTTCTCACAAATCGAAGCTCTTGTTTATAGATTGGACAAAAAATATTTTTAATCGATCCAATGACTTTTTCTGAATTTGATAGACGCTTTGAAATTCGAATAATCGTTGTTTTTTTGTCTTCAAATTTTTTTTGGATAGGTTCAGTTGATGAAGTGATTATAAAAATCCGTTCAAAAGTATCTAGTAAATACGGATATTCATTTTCAAGAAATACTTCATCTGAACCACAAGGGAAAGATGAGGTAAAAAGAATTAGGTTTTTTCTTTGGTTATTGGCCATTAAAAGTTGATTTTGATAATTCTGAAATCGAATTTTGATATATTTGAACCAATTTCTCACAGTAATTTATAATATCAAATTGCTCCGCAAATTCCTTAGCATAGCAAGTGATCTCCTTATATATTCTGGAATCGTTCATGAGTTCAATGATTTGTTCAGTAAACATTTCTGCATTTTCTTCCTGAAAAATATATCCATTTTTACCTTGAACCATTAAGTCACGATTTCCTTTACCGTCTAAACAAATTACTGGAAGGCCCGATGCCATTGCTTCAATTATAACAAGTCCTAAAGGTTCGTAGGTTGCTGGGTGAACATACAGATTTGCGTCTTTTAGATAATCCTCAACATTTTTCACATTACCTCTAAAAAAAATATTTTCAGAAACATTCTTATCTAGTGCTTTTTTTTCTAGTTCTTTTTGCAAATTCCCATAACCTAAAATGTCGATTGAAAAATCACACTGTTTTTTCTTCAATTCTACGGCAATATCTATCAAAAACCGATGGTTTTTCTTGGGAACTAAATTTCCAACAGAAACAATTTTGATTTTATTTCCTCTTTGAGTATTTCTGTCTAAATCATTTCGAAAACGCTTCGAATCGATTCCATTGTGAAGTAAAACAACATTCTTGCGTAATTTTTTATTTAGATTTTCTACAAAAAATGATTCGACATCCTTCGATATTGCAATAAAAGTAGTTTTAGTTTTTTGATATTGCTTCATCAACCAACGTCTTTCAATCAAGTTTGTCAATGCTTGTTTATTAATTTTTTTTATGTTTTTTAAATGTGTTAATTGCCACATGTTATCATGCCCATGGGAAAAATAGGCAATTTTATTATTACTACAGGAACGGGCAACAATATCCGCTTCAAACAAATGCGAATGAATTACATCCGGTTTAAATTCTTCGACTAATTCTTGAAAAAGCGAGTTTGTTATTTTTGTTTTTTTTCTGAAAGAAATTTCAACTCGGGTACTACATTTTTTTACTTCAATATGTTTTTCAATGAAATCCTTATTCGGGAAATTGATAAATGTATCGTGATGGTCATAAAGGGTTAACAACAAAATTTCATGTCCTTGCTTATGTAGTTCCTCTGCAATAGCACCTAACATAACTTCTGCACCACCGCCACCCATGGTTGGAATTATATAAAGTATTTTGAGTTTTTCTTTGACCATTTTAAAAATCGTCCGAATCACCGGATACAAAAACTAAATTTTTCGGTAACACTTTATTTTTCAATCCTCTAATTCCAGCAACATAGCCTGGACTTTTCTGAGCATTTGAACATGATAACGCATTAAATAATGGATGATACTCATTACATGAAAAATGGATTTGTTTCACTCCAAATGCTTTTGCTAAAGGCTTCAAATAAGAATAAATATCAATGTCTTCATTTGTAAGAAATATTTCTCCTAATTGAATGCCATTATCTTTATTAATCCAATAGGGCTTATTTTCAATAAGAACAAGTTTGGAATTTCCATAATTTAATTTGTACTTTATGAAATGACTATCTTTTAATACCCCATTATAGCTTTGTTTGTAATTTTTAAGTGCTTCCTCAGGAGTAATTATAAACTTTGATAATTGTAATTTCCAAAACGAATCGTATAAAGGTTTTAAAAAAGTAAATTTATTACAAAGACCAAACCAATTAAAGTTGGGAAAAGTAAATGTAAAATTGGTACTTGAACCTAAATTTTTCCACCCCAGTTTTTGGAAGAAACCATGTTCTGAATTTTTATTTGGAAAACCAAATACTAATTCAAAGTGCTCTGATTCAGCGTAATTATATGTCTCCTCTGCAAGCCTAATAAACAAACCTTTTTTTCTATGATTTGCATGTGTAATGGTATCGCCGGATTGAAGGACTAATAATTTTTGTTCTTCAACAAGCATTTGGCATGGGAAGCCACCGTAAAATGCACTAACATTATTTTCTATGTCTTTTGCAAAAAAACCAATGTTACTTTTACCAGTCCAATCTGTTTTAAACTTACGTTTAAAATATTCTAACGAAAATTTAGTTCCATGTTCTCGCTCAAACAAACTAGCTAGCTCTGACAAATTATCATCTGAAAGTTTTACGTTCGTGTATTTCATTTAAAAAGTTAAAATCGGTTCGATTTGACTTAACTGGTTTGGAATAGTATCAACAGGATATAAATCTAACCTCGATCTTAGATAGTTTCTTTCAAAATCATTTTTATGTAAAAATGAGCATGCTAACTGAAACTTCAAATTCAATTCTTCAAAACACCATTTAGTTAAATCCTCTGTATATCCACCATCGGGGTAAGCAATCTCATTAACTTCTTTTTGTGTTATATTTTCTAAGTAATTCTTGGAATCAATGATTTCACTTTTGGCATTTTCAAATAAAATATTATTCAAATTATTATGAAGAAACCCATGTGATCCAATATTAATATAAGGCGAATTTGCACACTCTCTAATTTCTTCATCTGACATGATTTGCCAATAATCAAGTAATTCAGTCTTCTTTTGAATTTCATTAAATTCTGATTCAAAGAGTTTAAAAAATTCTTTTTTATATTCCCAATTTCCTATTTCCTTTATTTTCAATTTAGGTGTTAATCCTTCATTATTTATGAAACTGCCATTGATAGTCTTTCGAAATTCCTGATTCCCTAAAACAAATGAGTTACTTTTTGTAAAGTATAAAGCCAAATCCGCAAAATCTGCCCAGATAAATTTATAAGGAGTATTATTTAAACCTGTGATGTAAAAAGAAACGGGAAGTTCATATTTTTCAACCAATGGTTTCAAATACAAAAAATTATTTCGATATCCATCATCAAATGTAATTGCCACATTCAATTTGTTTTTATCCCATTTTTGTTCGAAGTAATCACTTACTGAAATGACGTTTGTATATTTTTTTAAGTAGTAAAAATGCTTATCAAGAGTCTTATTAGAAAAAAACCGCATATTAAATCGCTTATCTTCATTTAAATCAACTCCATGATAAGTCAAAATAACAGCTCCTTTCTTTTTTGACATGATAAGCTTCTCAAGTTGCGCTAAAAAGATAATATCCGTTAAAGTTCGGTTTACTTTATTTGAGATTCTAGATGCGATATTTTTCAACTTCACGTAGGATTTAATTAAATAATGTTTCACTCACAACCAACGAATTCCATTCATCCGATTTTCCGGTTGCTTTTCTTTTTTTGTTTATGATTCCCTCTTTTTCTAAATCAACGATTGAACTCTCGATTAAATCTTTTATTTCTTTGTTTTCCATCCATCTACTTTGAGGTGGCTCGTAACCTATTTTATCAACTCGCCATGTAATTTCTTTAGGTAAAATTGTTTCGAATGCTTTCCGCATGACGAATTTAGTCCAACCATCGTGTATTTTAAATTCATTGGGTAAAGAAAATAAAAACTCTACCAAATGATGACTTAAAAAAGGTAAACGCATTTCCCTTGAAAAAGCCATGGAATTACGATCTGCGAAGCGAAGTAAGTTATTCAAGCCAATTACACAATTATTAACATATAGTTGCTCTTTCAGACCACCAGTATGTTCTGGTAACTTTTCATTGCTTTCGAATTGAGAGGTGAATTCTTTATTCAAAAAATCAGTCCCTTGTCCACTCGGAGATTCTGGCTTGAGAGGGCGAAAAGTTCGATAAATGGGACGAACTAAATCTTTTAGTTTATCCTCGATACTTTTTTGATTATTTGAAGAATGTGATTGTTCAAAACCATAATTCGGATTGTGACGATTTCTATAGGCAATCAATTCATTCTCGTAAAGTGGCGAGTTATTTCTTTTTAGCTCATTGAGATAAGTATGAAAAAAATAATGATAACCGGCTAGAGACTCATCTGCTCCTTGCCCATCTAACAAAACTGTAACGTTCTGTTCTTTTGCCAATTTCATAACTTCCCACTGAGCAAAAACACTAGGCCCACCGAAAGGTTCTTCTTGATGCCAACAAACTTTTTTAAAATCAGAGACAAATTTATTTTCATCCGGAAACGTAAAGTGGGGGTCTGCATTGGTTGAATCTATTACCATTTGCATAAATTTTCCCTCATCTCTCTCGAAATTTTTAAACCGTGCCGAAAATGTTTTTTGGCGAATGGATTGATTCGTATTCAATTTATCAATTAAACATACAATTGTTGAGCTATCTAAACCTCCTGATAAGCTAGATCCAACAGGTACATCAGAACGCAAGCGTAGTTTAACCGATTGTTCCATCAACTCATAAAATTTATCTGCAGCATCCTGAATAGAAATTTCGTGGTTTTCACGCGCCATATCCAAGTCCCAATAGCGCTTTTTTTCAATTCGCAAATCTGGATTTACAATCATGTAATTGGCAGGCTCAAGTCGCTGAACCTCCTGATAAAAGGTTTGTTCTGGATTTCTTGGATCATGCAACACATGATGATTCTGCAAGAAGTTATATAAGATTTTTTGATTGATTTTACGTCCGATTCCTACTTCAAATAGTTGTTTTATTTCAGAACCAAAAATAAATTTCCCATCGTTTGAAAAGGCGTAATGAAAAGGTTTTTCACCGAAACGATCACGCGCACAAAAAAGGACTTTTTCAAGTTCATCCCAGATTGCGAAGGCGAACATGCCGTCAAGTTCTTCGAGGCAAGCTACACCTTTTTTAGCATAAAGTGCTAATAATACTTCCGTATCCGAATTGGAACTGAACGTAACTCCCTCCCTTACTAGCGACGCTCGCAATTCTAAATAATTATAGATTTCACCATTAAACGTAATTGTGTATCGACCATTTCCAAAATGCATCGGTTGTGAAGCATGATTGCTTAAATCAATAATAGACAAACGGCGATGGCCGAAACCTACATTTCCCGTTTCATTAATCCAATGTCCATCACCATCAGGTCCACGATGATAAATAATATCGGTCATAGCCTTTAACTCCTGAACTTGAACAGGGTTAGACTTTGATAATATTCCGGCTATTCCGCACATAGTTAATTGGCTAAATTTAAATTTTTCCCAAGAAGAATGAAACAAATTTGGTAAACTCTCATTTTCGTTTGGCTGTGTAGCGGAGCTGCTAACAATGCTCTGACCAACCAAAATATAGCCTTTGCCTTTGATCCATTCAGAAAATAATGGTATGCAATGTTAGTCTGAACACGAACATTCATATCGTCTTTTGCTTTTTTACTTATACAATTGAAAATCAAGGGATATCTATTCAATCCCAATTGAACTCCTTGATACGTTTTAAGTGCTCCATTACCTTTTAGATTGACTGAATTATCAGCATGAATGTTATATTTTACTCCAATATGATTTGAAATATAAACAGGAAACCTGTTAGCAATCCGCATCCATAAAATTCTATCTTCAACAATAACTATATCCTCGTCAAATTGCTCCAGTTCTACTATTTTTTTATGAATACATACGCGACTTGGAGTCAAAGGATTGACATATAAATACTCTATCCGATTTTTTGAAAGTTCAGGTAATTTAGATACTTGAATGCTTGATCCTTCAATAATTTGCATTTCATTTACAATCATGCAGGTTTTGTCTTCTATCGTTTCAATTACATTTTTAAGCTCTTGCAAATTATTTGATAAAAAATGATCATCACTATCTAAGAAACAAATATATTCTCCAGAACTATTTCTTATTCCATTGTTTCTTGCGGCTGATCTTTCAGCATTTTCTTGGTATACATATTTTATTCTTGAATCTTGCTTGATAAGGTCTTTTATAATTGACTTTGTGTTATCTGTCGAACCGTCATCTACAATGATGCATTCCCAATCCTCAAAGGTTTGATTTTGGACAGAGCGAATCGTTTCAGATATTAAATCAGCTCTATTATAGGTGGGAATTATGATTGAAAAAAGCACGATCTTAATTGATAAATGAATTCAAATTTTGTTCTAATTCAAGAATATCAACATTTATGTCATACATCGCAATATCTGGTAAATTAGGATCAACTTTCGGCTCACAAAACTGAACCAAGTAATTTCCATTAAGGATATCCATAATTTTCTTAAAATGAAACTTGTACTTACGATCCGTTAGATACATTTTATTGGTCAAATCAATCAATGTTGCACCTTCAGGTAGAAATAGTAAATTCGCCATGCTCGCACCAGTAATTGACATTACATATTTTGTTTCATGCATCAATCTGATTTGATTTTTAAAAGAAAGGTCAGACATTGTAACTGTTTCGAAATTGTACTTTTCTATCAAGTTCACAACTTCATTTTCATTTACCAATTTTTTATACTTTGCATCTGATCGAGAAATGTATATTCGTCTTTCTTTTTCACTTCTTGAAATATTAAATTTTGAAAATAAAAATTCTCTAATCTGGAAAACCTGCTCCGGAATAACCATAGGTGACCACGGCTTAACTTCTGGCATTACCAATTTTTTAACGAATAAATGATAGTCATTCGGAATTTCGATTCTTTGTAATTGTGGAAATAAATCTAGCGTTTCGTTAACATAATTTATTTTTTTCCAACCTTCCGGATAAATTAAAATTAGGTCATCAAGTTGATCTTGGACCATCAATAAACGCGGTAAACACTCCGTCAACCAAAAATAATAACTGAACCAAGGTGAATGTATAATAAGGTATTTTTTATTGTCATCAAGTCTAATTGATGGTAAACTCCTTCCATATTTCGAAACCAATTGCTGCTCAATCCCTTTTCTCCAATGTCGATAGTAAAAATTATCGTCTTCATATTTTGTATGGCCAATGTTCGGCGCACATCCTTTAACTAGCAACCCATTTCTAATTACAAGTCCATAATGATTTACGAATACATTTTTTAATTCACGCACCTTAAGCTCCACATCCAAATAGGCAAAGTCTGGCTTAAAAAGATGAGCCCATTCTTCTTTGAAATTTATTGGTTGTTTAAAGTCTATTTTTAGATGACTGTTAAAGACTTTTGTTTCCAATGGTTTATTGATTTTTGAAATATATTTCCTAAAATCGGAAAATTGTAGAAAAAGATGACCAAGATTGGTTTGAGCGTTCGTTTATTGTATCCTTGTGGACAATGAAAAATTGACTTCAGCGCAAAAACAAATGCTTGTTTTTTTTTATTATTTAGATTTGCTTTTTCGGCCAAATGAAAATAACACATACTCAAAAGTCGCCATCTTGAGAATAAAGGTAATTTTCCTTTAAGTTCTAATTTCTTAAAAATTCGTTTCAGATAGAACAATTCCTTTTCCCATTTTTGGCTATCTCCATGCGTAAAACTATCGGCTGCTGCAACATATACTGTCGTTCGTTCATTCAATTGATATATAGGGGAATTAGCTGCTGCAATGCGCATAGATGTATCCATATCTTCACAAATAATTACTTCTGGATCAAATTTAACTTTTTCGAAAATTGTATGATGCACCGCCCATCGTTGCGGATTAACTGTGAAATTCAAAAAGTAGTAAAAAGGTTTATCCATTGTATATTTAGGACAAAACCGCTCCGATCTATGCCCTGATTCCGTTTCATTGTATGCATTTGAAAAATAAAAACCTGGTTCGAAGTCTTTTGATTGGATGAGTTCGTATATTTTTTTTAAATGTTGAGGTAAGTGGTAATCGTCACTGTCCAAAAAGCAAATAAACTGACCGCTTGCCGATTCGATTCCTAAATTGCGAGAAATGCAACGTTCCAAATTTGTTTCATTGTGAATCACTCTTAATCGTGGGTCTTGAATTTGATCTAAAATTTCTTTAGTCCCATCCGTACTGGCATCATTTACCACTAGCAATTCCCAATTTTCGAATTCCTGATCCAAAATAGACTGAATAGCTCTTGTAATACTTTTCTCCCGATTAAATACAGGTAAAATGACTGAGAAAAAAGGCTTATTTTCCAGGGTTCAAGGATTGGTAAATGGTTAAAAGTTTTTGATACGTTTTGTCATACTCTGAACGTGCTGTTAGAAAGTATCGCAGCTGAGAAACACTGCGTTTCCATTCCAATATTCTTTCAGCACCTTTTAAAAATGGAATTTTGGTCGTATCTTTTAGTGTATAAATCAATTCTTTCAGCCAAAACAACTTAATCGGTTTTCTTAGTTCACCGGAAAAAATACGTAAATATAATTTTCCGACTGGAAAACCAACCTTAAACATTGTTAATAAGGAATTTTTATATTCTTCAGTTAATCGTGATGGTCTTAAATGATGGTTAAATTGTAAGTTTTCTGCATACCAAATTTCAAATCCACAAAAACGCAACCACCAACACAATTCACCATCTTCTGCACCGGTAACTACACTTTTTCCTATGCGAGAAGGCAACAAAACTTTAAAGCCAGCTTCCATTGCTTTATGATAAGCAGTCATATTTAGAAACATACCAGCGCCGTAAATGACGTTGCGTTCAGGTCGCACATCCCCTGTTTTTTTAGCTTGTGGGGCACATGCATACATATAAGCCATGCTCTCGAACCATTCAGGTATTTCAACATCACTTTGCACAATTCCTCTTCCGCCTAATGCTCCAATTTTTGAATTTAATTGCAATAACTCAAAACCATTTTTAAGGTAATCTGAAAATAATTCATTGTCATCGTCACAAATAAGTGTATATAGTGTTTGAACATTATTTAAACCAGTTGTCTGCGCATGTATTTTACCAGGTTGGACTTCATGAATTATTTCCAATTCAAATGGACTTCCCAATTTGATCCAAGTTTGATTTACAAATTCTGACGTTCCGTCATTACTTGCATTGTCCACTAAAATTAACTTAATAAATGGAATTTTATCAATTACTAGTTTGGCAAGACCTTCCAGTGTTTTTTGAAGGTTATTTTTACCGTTGTAGGTGCAGATTAATATGGTTATTCCTTCTTTCAAGAATTTATTGAATAAAAATAAATGTATGTGAATAAATCGTTAGCTTTTTAAGGACTTTGAATTTCGAAAGTAAATTCGGATATAAATTTGGGTTTTTTGAAACAATTAAACTGTATTTTTCTTTCCTTAAATCTTTCTCAAATCGACCTATTTCTGATTCATTACCTATAGTCCACATTAATCCTTTTCGCTTTGAATAATAGAGCATTTCAGAACTCCATTCATAATCTGTGAAAATTACTTTTTCCTTATTCTTTGTTTGCTTTTGAACTTCTTGACCAAGAACAAATTGTGGATAATCTGAATTGGTAGTTTTTGACCAGATAAACCGTGTATATTCTTTGTTGAATTCCATTCCTTTCGAAAGAAAAAAAGGAAAAGAACAAATTACTATAACTATAAACGAAGACACATATACATTTTTAAAAACACCTAAGGACTGAATAAAATTTTGACTCAAATAAAACGAAATCGCAAAACAAACAGATAAAAATGGTAAAACAGCAACGAGATAATAATCATGGACAAAATAAAGATTAAAAAATGTGAATAATGTAATGCAAACAAG
Organism: Chitinophaga pinensis; assembly: GCA_943324565.2. Classification (GTDB taxonomy): domain Bacteria; phylum Bacteroidota; class Bacteroidia; order Flavobacteriales_D; family Crocinitomicaceae; genus UBA952. The sequence goes on from CALPMC020000093.1 coordinate 11,615, forward strand.
TAATATTAAAAACACCAATTTTAATTGAATAGATCTCAATTGATTATTTAAAAAACTAGGTATCGCAAGTAATAAAAGAGTAAATGGAACTATTCCAAAACCAATTCGATTAAACAATGTGAACCAATTTGAAATAGTTGTTTTATCGTCCCAGGTTCCAAAATTCCATTCTCTAAGACTACTCGACGTAGTTATGTAACTAAACGAAGATTGCATTTTCAATAAATCAGAATGTCGAACCCATAGATACATCGTTAGAAAAGGAACTAAAAATACAAAGATTACAATTAAACAGTATTCAAAAAAAGCCTTTGAAAAAAAGCCTTTGAAAAA
>CALPMC020000094.1 GCA_943324565.2 Chitinophaga pinensis
GATGTACAGCGAATAACCGGAAGAAGTGAGAAATATGCCAGGCGATTGCTCCATACGATCAGGCAAAACCTGAACAAGCAATCCTATCAATTTGTAACGATAGAAGAGTTCGCCCAACACGTTGGAATAGATGTAGAAACAGTCAAACAATTTATCATTGATTAGGAAACCCTAACCCTTCAAAACACAACTAAATACGAACTAAAATGATACATTTTGATGTTAAATGAATTTACCAAGTAATAAATGCATATATTTGTACCACAAAGTTCTTTCAAATCAGCGCAAAAAAGTTTAAAATTTCGGTTACTAAATCGGTCACTTTTTGAAACTTATAAAATATATAACTTATTGAATAACAGGCGTGTTAAGGGGTAAAACGAAAATGCCGTCCAGACCGCACTGTTAAAAGCATTTAAGAAAAGCCTCTATGGCTGGAGGAACAGAAAACCCTAAGATGTATCAAATGTCTTAGGGTTTTTGCTTTTATAATATCCTAAAACAATTCAATCTGTTAAAGGAAAAATTAATAAAGAATGAAACGCATCAACGAGTACAAAAAATTATTTCAAATTGAAAACGAAATCGATTTGGCAGAATTAAAATTGACTTACCGTAAATTGGTAAAACAATGGCATCCCGATAAATTTCAAGATGAAGACCCATTAAAAGAAGAAGCTTTAGTGATGGGAAGACAAGTAACTGATGGTTATCATTTCTTAGTGAGCATTGCGCCAGAAACGAAAGCAGCAAATCTTCCAGAATACCAAAAAACAATCATGGAATGTGGTATTGCTGACTTCAAACACAAAGGTTTGTTGTTAGAAATCACGTTCACAGACGGTTCAAGCTACGAATACTTCGGTGTGAACGCTAACGTCTATAAAAAACTCATCAACGCTGACAAACAAGTACGCTTCGCAAAAAGATTCATCTATGAAAGCTTTTTGTATCGTAAATCGAAGAAAGCAGTTGAGGTGGAGGCGTAGTTCATCGTTTTTTGATATTTTAAAGATATTATCTTACTAACCCACTACAAAAACGCCGGCGGCTTGCGAATTTCAATCTTCGCATCTTTGAATACAGAAGAAGTGTTGCGAATGCTGAATAAGAAACTTTTATTGCCTCCAATTGGTGTCCAGAAGAACGAAAGTGCCCAACAGTGCATATTTCTGTTCAATGAAAAATACAAGTTAGTTAACGCAAATTCTTGCAGGTTTAGGTTCATGTTTCCAGATAAATTCCAACGTTTGGTGAAACTTAAATCTCCGTTTAATACCAACGTTTGCACTTGATTGTATTTCTTTGGAGAAAGCGTATCGATGGATTGATTAGCATTAATGGTGTAAACGTGGGAAAGCGACATTTTCCAAGGAATATCAAAATAGATGGCACGTTCAGGATACAAAGCAAAATAATTAAAATCACTATTCCAGTTAGTGTTTAATCGTTCACCCGTTTCTTGGATTTTTTTACGGTCTTTTGGTGGCGCAATGGTTAAAGCAGTTGTGAGTCCAGTGTTCAAAAAACGACCCAAATTCTGAGATTGACTTAAAGCGTATTTCCCTAAAGTTTTACCAGTTACTTCATCCCATGCATAAGGACTAAAGGTGGCATTGGAAACAAAGTTTATCCAATCAACAGGACTGATTCTCAAGGCTAAATTGATATTCGATAAATTCATCGAGTCTTTCATGAAATCGTAGTTTCCGTTGATGGATAATTGGTCGATTAAGCGTGTTTTTTTGAAACCAGTCACCGTATCTTTATCCGATTTATATTTCAACTCGAAAGTATTGTTGATGCCGAAATTCAAAAAGGCTGCTTGATTCGAATTACCAACATTGTAAATACTTCGCTCAAAAGGTGAGTAAGTAACAAGCGATTGATTCACACCCACATTTGCTGAAATTAATGGATTTAATAATGGAACATAACGGAAGCCAACACTTGGAGTCATTAAATGGCGCATTTTAGGCTTGTTTTTCCCAATGAAATTGTAATACGTGTAAAGTATGGTTGTCAAACTCACATTCATGTTGAATTCGTGTCCCATTCCGTATTTTTTGATAGTATCAGTTATTGTTTTATTTGTTGCAATGTCATACGATTTATCTACTTGCTGAAAGTTAATTTTATTTCCATAATTAATGGAAGGATTGATTTTGATAGTGTTACCAATTAAACCAAAAGTTGTTTGCAGAGCTGCAGATTGAGATATACCATTTAAGAATTGATCTGAAATACCTCCAAAATCACCAACGTTTAACAACGAATCGCTAAAATTAGAACGATTTTGAGCTTCCAAATTGTACGTTAAACCAATGCGAGTAATCGTTTTTTTCCATTCTTTATTCGTTACTTTGAAAAGGTTTTTAAAGGGGAAAACACGAGTTAAATTGGCATTAAAAACGGGACTAATCAAAGAAATACTTTTAGCGGTTGAACTTTGGCGCATAGATAATTTCATCCCTGTTGTCAACGGTTTTCCAGGAAACAATCGATTGATATTTATGTCAGAATTAAAGGAATTATTGAAATATTCTTGATTGATAGGGTCTAAATTATTTTTGGTGGTATTATCCGAAATAAAATTCACACTCGAAGAAAAATTCCAATACGGATTTGATTTTGGTTCCTTGCGATGCGACCAATTAACACTTACTTTGTTTGAATTACTGTTTTCTGGAAACCCAGATCGAAACTGCTGAAAACCAACAGATAATCTCCCAGAAAAACCATAACGTTTTGAATAATCTAAGTCGTTTCGTAAGCCCCAACTTCCGCGACTGTATAAATTAGCGTAGAGTGAAGTTTGCAAATTATCATTGATTGGAATATAGTAACCTAAATTCTGAAACCCAAAGCCATACTGAGAAAGCGGGACAAATTCTGGAAATAATAAACCAGAAGTCCGTTCTTTTTGATTTGTTGGTAAAAGCGCAAATGGCAAACCAAATGGCGTTGGAATTCCTTTTACCCATAAATTCATCGGTCCTGTAACAATGCGCTCATTCGGAACAACAACTCCTTTCGACAATTGGAAATGATAATGTGGTTCTTCTAAATCGCAAGTTGTAAGCCTTCCTTGTCGCAAGTGGATTTCATCGTTCGGGTGGCGTTTTGCAATTCCCATGTGGAAATAAAACTCATCTTGTTTGATAGAAAGTACTTCCAAATATCCCTTCTTCGTATTAATGTTATAGCGCAGTTTGTGTGCGGTAACCACCTCGCTACCATCCGTAAATGTTGGAAATTCAACCTTATTGCTGTCCTTGTCGTATGCATAACTTGCTGAAATTTCATTGGTATTCATATCCACCAAAATATATCCAGCAGTCATGTTTACCTCATCCATTTGGATTTTTGCATCCCCATAAAGATGAACTTGCTTTTTTTTCAAATCGTTGTAAATAGAATCTCGTGCGCTATAACGAATGATACTTTCCAATGAATTATCGTTCACCACAAGCGTATCTTTTTGCACAACTTGCGCTGTAACAAATCCTTGAACGCACATTATTAACAATGTAACGAAGAAAAGTTGTTGTATATTGATAATCTTTGTCAAGCTATGATACTAATTTTGTAACATGGAGGAAATTGGTGCAAAACTACCAAAATTCAGTGTGCGAATGAAAAACGAAATACAAGTGAAAATATTTGCTCAATTAATGTTCGTGTTTTTCAGCATGTTCACACTAAGTGTATTTTCTCAAAGTGGAAAAGCAGAAAAGCAATTAATTAAAACCGTTGTCATTGATGCTGGCCATGGCGGAAAAGATCCTGGTTGCCATGGTAATTTTGCGTTTGAAAAAATTGTCTGTCTTGAAATTGCATTAAAATTAGGTGCAATGATTAAGGCTAAGTATCCAGATGTTAAAGTGATTTACACACGCGACAAAGATGTTTTTGTTGAGTTAATTGAACGTGCAAATATCGCTAACCGCAATAAAGCTGATTTATTTATTTGCATTCATGCAAACGCTGGAAGTGCAGCCGCTTTTGGAACAGAGACGTATGTTCTGGGGTTACATCGCACCGAAGCTCAACAAAAAGTAATGGAACGAGAAAATTCGATTATTGCTTTAGAAGACGACAAAGGAGCGAAGTACAAGGATTTTGATATGTCACCAGATGCCATTATCGCCAAGCAATTACAAGGAGCTGTTTATTTAAATCACTCAATTCTGTTTGCGGAAAATTTGCAACGAGAATTTAAAAAAAAGGGACGCTATGACCGAGGAGTGAAGCAGGCTGGATTTTTGGTTTTGTACAAAACAACGATGCCAAGTGTATTGATTGAAACTGGGTTTTTAACCAATCCAACAGAAGAAAAATTTTTAGGTGTAAAAGATGGTCAAGAGCAAATGGCCAATTCAATGTTTGATGCCTTTATAAATTACAAAAATCAGCTGGAAGGAAAGACCGTAGTGAAAGATACACAACAAGATACAAATCCTGCAGTAACACCTACTCCCACAACAAACAATACAGCAACTACGAATAATTCCGTTGCAAATCAATCTGTAACAAAGGATAGTACAGGATTAATTTTTAGAGTTCAAATTCATACCTCTGATAGAAAAACGTCTTTGACATCTTCTCGTTTTAAAGGTTTAGAAATTTTTGAATATCAGCAAGATAATCTTTATAAATACTGTTCTGGTGTTTACCAAAATGATTTACAAGCTGCTAAAATTTATAAAAATGAGTTGATTGAAAATGGTTTCCAAAATGCATTTGTTGTAGCTTTCTTTAATGGAGAGCGAATTAGTATTGAAAAAGCTATTAAATTAGCAGAAAAATAGTCATTTGAAATTCGCAAAAGAAATAAAAGTTGGTGTTATTGCTGTTTTGGCAATTGTCATTTTGGTAGCTGGAGTTAATTTTCTGAAAGGAAATAGTTTTTTTGGTGGGGATGTAAAATACATTTCCTACTTCCCAAACTCAGGAAATATAATGGTTTCAAGTAATGTTACCTTAAACGGCGTTGTCGTTGGGAAAGTTATGGCCATAAAAAATATCCCAACCAATCCACCTGATAGAAGGGTGAAAATTGAGTTTAGTATTCAAGATAAAAACATCAAATTACCAAAAGGAACAGTAATTGAAATTGGTTCTTTGGACGTGTTAACCAAAGCAATTATCATTCAAATCCCATTAAACTTTAATAAAGGTTATTATAAATCTGGTCAAGTTTTACCTGGGAAATTGTCGGTAGATATGATGTCACAAGTGAAGCAATACGCTGACCCAATTTCACAGCGACTTCAAGCTATGATGAGTTCAATTGATAAAATGGTTGTTTCACTTTCAGCTTTTTGGGATACGACAGCAACTTCAGAAATTGAAGGAAGTTTACGTCAAGTAAAAATAACAATTGAAAAGTTAGGAAACGTTGCAGAAGAAATTGAATCCTTTGTCGGAACGGAGAAAATTCAATTTGCAAAAATCATGTCAAATATTGAAAATATCACGGGAAATTTAAAGAAAAGTAACGAACAAGTTTCTGCAATAATTGGTAACACTAAGAGAATCTCTGATGATTTAGTAACAGCAGATTTCAAAAGTGTTGTGTTAGACGCTCAAACAACCATCAAGAAATTGAACCTTGTTTTGTCAGATGTTGAAAACGGAACAGGTACTATGGGTAAATTACTCAAAGACGAAAAGCTATACACAGAATTAGTTGAAACGAACAATGAGCTCCAAAATCTTGTCAATGACTTGCAGTTACATCCTGAACGATACATCCATTTTTCAGTATTTGGTGCAAAAACAAAAGGTGTTCCATTGACATCACAAGAAGAAAAGAAGTTTAGAAAATTATTGGATACCATCCCAGAATAAGATAAAAATATGATTCAAATTATCGTTTTCGCACTTATTTCCATCGTCGGTTTTGGCGTTTTTGGATACAATATTTGGAAAGTTCGCAGCAATATTTTACTCGGAAGAGACATCGACAGAAAAGGAAATTCAAGTGAACGATGGAAAACAATGTTTTTGGTGGCATTTGGTCAACAAAAAATGTTCAGTCGACCTATTCCAGCGTTATTGCATTTAGCACTTTATGTTGCCTTTGTAATAACACAAATTGAATTAATTGAGATTATCGTTGATGGTTTAACTGGTAATCACCGTGTTTTTTACTTTGCGCTTGGTGGATTTTATACCTTCATGATTAGCTTTATTGAAGTCCTATCGCTTCTAGCTTTAATTGCAACATTCGCTTTTTTAGCAAGAAGAAATTTATTGAAGCTGCCACGATTGAATATGAAAGAACTTGTAGGTTGGCCAACAAAGGATGCCAACTTAATTCTAATTATGGAAATCGTTTTGGTGACGTGTATTTTTACTATGAATACTACAGATGAAATTTTATATAGAATTGGTGGTTCACATGTAGATCATGCTAATGGTTCTTTTGGATTTTTAATATCGAATTGTATTGCTGATATGTTAATGCCACTATTTGCCCAAGGATACCCAACAAGTACATTAGAAGTTTTGGAACGAATCGGTTGGTGGGGTCATATAGCAATGGTTTTCGCGTTTTTAAATTACCTTCCGTATTCGAAACATTTCCACATTGTTTTAGCTTTTCCAAATACATATTTTTCAAATTTGGAGAAAAAAGGACGTTTCACAAACATGGAATCTGTTACAAATGAAGTGAAATTAATGATGGATCCAAACGCTGACCCTTATGCTGCGCCAGCTGATTCTAATGCTGCACCTCAACGTTTTGGGGCAAAAGATGTGCAAGATTTAACTTGGAAAAATTTGTTGGATGCTTACACCTGTACTGAGTGTGGTCGTTGTACTTCTTCATGTCCTGCGAATCAAACAGGGAAATTGCTTTCTCCACGTAAAATAATGATGGACACACGTGATCGCTTGGTAGAAGTAGGAGAAAATATCCGTCAGCACGGTAAAGATTACGACGATGGGAAAAGTTTATTTTCTTACATTTCAGAAGAAGAAATTTGGGCTTGTACAAGTTGTAATGCTTGTGTAGATGAATGTCCAGTAAATATAGATCCTTTGTCAATCATAATAGATTTGCGTCGCTATTTAGTGATGGAAGAATCAAAAATGCCAACAGAATTGACGGGAATGCTTACAAATATTGAGAATAATGGTGCGCCTTGGCAGTTTTCACCAAGTGACCGATTAAATTGGGCTAAAGAAGATTAAAATGGAGGAAAATCAATTAATCAACACAAAAATTGAAGGTAAAAATGTCTCTCCAATTCTACCTGAACACATCAAAAATTACCTTATTGATATTGATGGAACAATCTGTGATGACATTCCGAATGAAGAACCAGAAAGAATGGAGACTGCAGAACTTTATCCCGATGCATTAGTGACTCTAAATCAATGGTTTGATGAAGGTCACATTATCACATTTTTTACTTCAAGATTAGAAGAACATAGAGAGGTAACAGAAAAATGGCTTGTTAAAAATGGTTTTAAGTTCCATGGGATTTTATTTGGAAAACCAAGGGGAGGTAATTATCATTGGATTGATAACCATGTTGTAAGAGCGACAAAATTTAATGGAAAGTTTACTGAGCTAACCAATAAAGTAAGTAATATTCAAGTATTCAAAGATTGATCATGAGTTTAAACGTACCTACAATGGCCGAGATGATGGCTAAAGGCGAAACAGCAGATGTATTATTCTGGGTTGGTTGTGCTGGAAGTTTTGATGATAGAGCAAAGAAAATTACAAAGGCATTGGTGAAGATTTTAAACCATTGCAACGTAAAATTCGCTGTTTTAGGAACCGAGGAAAGTTGTACAGGCGATCCTGCTAAACGTGCTGGAAATGAGTTTACATTTCAAATGCAAGCAATGATGAACATTCAAGTCTTAAACGGTTACGAAGTAAAGAAAATCGTTACGGCTTGTCCGCATTGTTTTAATACCTTGAAAAACGAATATCCTGAATTAGGTGGGAGTTATGAAGTGGTTCACCATACACAATTGATTCAAGACCTTATCAATACTGGGAAATTAGCATTAGAAGGAAGTCAAACTTACAAAGGAAAAAAAATCACTTTTCATGACCCTTGTTATCTGGGAAGAGCAAATGATGTTTACGAAGCTCCTCGTGCTTTAATTGAAAAATTAGACGCAGAGTTAGTGGAAATGAAACGTTGCAAAACCAAAGGGTTATGTTGTGGCGCTGGTGGCGCCCAAATGTTCAAAGAAGCAGAAAAAGGGAACAAAGAAATCAACGTTGAAAGAACGGAAGATGCTTTGGAAACACATGCTGGAATCATTGCTACAGGTTGTCCTTTCTGTAACACAATGATGACAGATGGAGTTAAAAACTTCAACAAAGAAGATGAAATTAAAGTTTTAGACGTTGCTGAATTAATTGCAAATGCTGCCGAACTTTAGTCAACTTTTTCAAAATTTACCTGAGCACAGTCGTGTTTGGTTATATCTTGCCGATCGAAAATTAGACGTTACAGAAGCGAATTATGTCACTGAAAAAATGCACCTTTTCTTATCGAATTGGGCAGCACACAACAAGAAACTTTCTTGCGACGGAACTTTACTTTTCAATCAGTATTTAATCCTAGCAGTGAATGAAGATATTGAATCTGCATCAGGATGTTCAATTGATAGTTCAGTTCGTTTTGTTAAGAGTTTGGGACAAGAACTTAATGTAGATTTTTTTAATCGCTTAAAGGTGCTTGTAATCGAAAATCAAGAACCGGTTATTCGCTCTTATTTTGAAGCTGTTGAGAATAATCTAGACTTCATCAATCCAATGATTACTAAATTAGAAGAGTTAAGAGGTTTATCATTTGAAGTAAGTCTGTAAATTTAACTTTTGCTAAATAATACCATAACGGAGAAAAATTAATCGAATTTTCTTTATTGTCCAAGACTTTATACATCTAATTGAAGAACGAAATCTTATTGTTTTTTACTTTTTTAAATCGAACAATTACATAATTGATAGTCATTACTCCAATCATTAAAACAAAAGGAAGCAATGGCAAAGTGTAGCGTTCTTCGATACCTCTCTGAAAATAAACGAGATAGAAACAAGAGCTTAAAATACCTAAGATGAGTAATCTTATTCGAGCATCTTTTAAAGCGAAAAACGCAAAGGGTAAAAGAAGAAATGCAAGGCTGTGAATTCCAAAACAGAGCAATCGTAATGTTTCCATCCAAATCGTTCCTCGGTAGGCATGTTGAAATTGGTGAAGCGATAAATTCGAGTGAAAAATCATTGATTTTGAAACAAGAAGTGGTGTTTGAATGTGATATTGAAAAAGATTATTCGAACTAAATTTAATTGCTAAATGATCAAAATTATTCATTGCTCTTCGTTCATCTTTTAGCAAGTAAGAAGGCATTAATTGCTGTTTTTCATAGTAAGGTTTTTGAGCGACAATTGCCTTTTGATACAAACGAAAAGCCCAAATTAGTTCTTGTTTACCAATTGATTTTACAACATTCTTAGGGATTTCAGCAATGACTTTATCAATTTGTTTTTGACCAGTATCCAACCTCATCGTTGCTTCCCAAAAAGGCACAATCGTTTCATGAAAATGAGCACCGTTTGATTCCCAACCTTTAAATAATTTCCAAAGAGAAGCATGCGGTTTTCTGAAAACTCCCGGAATTTCATTTTGATAGATAGGGTGGAGGCCAAGCCATTTCCCAAGTTCAATTTTTGATTTAATTTGCCACGTCGCAATACCAGAAATGGATAGTGAAAGAAAAAGAAAAGTATTTAAGACCGCAATTTTACGTCCTTTTTGTCTTAACCAAATTATAAACAAACCAAACATGAAAATGGGTAAAAACAATACTAGAAATGGGCGGACAGATAGTAAAATAGAAAAGGTAATTCCAGAAATTAATAAGAACAAAATTTGAAATCGAAGTTTTTTTTCTGTCGTCATTTTGACTATTAAATAAACAGACACAACAAATAAAGCAGGTGTTATTCCTTCAGTTAAAGTATAGTACAAAAAGCCTATTGATAAAGGTAAAAGTCCATAAATGATTGTTGTTATACTTGCAAGCCAATGTGATTTTGTGAAAAATAAACTTAATTCAAATAGACAAAAAACAGAAATGGCAAATAATAAACATTGTACTATTTTAAGCACAAATAATGCATTTGATTTACCTGTAAATTTTAAAGTTAAATAGTAAAAAAGCCCGTACCCTGGAGGACGAATGGAGGATGAAAATTTATCAAAATTGGTTTCATTCTTAGTTCCCTTTTCATACAAACGTTGATAAGAATTCAAATAACTTGCATCATCTTCAGTGATTACCGTTTGATTATTTCTTAGGGGTATATTTGCTGCTTTTAGATTTTCCAAATTTAAATTATTCCAAAAAATAGCACTTAGTAAAGCGAAAAATGCAATTATAATTGGAGGTAGTTTGTTTGGCATATTTAATAAATCAAGCTTAAGATAGTAATATCTTAAGCAAATTATTTTATGTTTTGATTAACAGGTAGTTACTGAAGATGTTTTTATAGATTTAATTAAATTTTAATAAATTAAGATTTTAACTGTGCTTTTCCCAAATCTGAATCAATTCAACTAAGGTTTTAACTGCTTTTTGCATGTCTTGAATACTTACATATTCGTGTTTGGAATGAATCGCCATTTCACCTGTAAAGATATTCGGACAAGGTAATCCCATAAACGACAAACGTGAACCGTCAGTTCCACCGCGAATAATTGTACGTTTTGGTTCTACACCAGCTTTTATCATTGCTTGTTCTACATAATCCGTAACGAAAGGTATTTCTTGTAAAATTTCCTTCATATTGCGGTATTGCTCAATGATTTTAAAGTCAAATGTCGTTCCTGGATATTGATTCACAACGCTCTCTGTAATGCGTTTCAATTCCGCTTCGTATTCTTCTAATTTCGAAGTTTGGTGGTCACGAATGATGAATTGTAACGTTGCTTGTTCCAATCCTCCTTCTATGGAAGTTGGGTGAACAAATCCTTCTCTATTGCTCGTAATTTCAGGTGACCAACGATCTTTTGGCAAAGACGCAACTACTTCTGAAGCAAGTTTGATTGCATTTACCATTTTATTTTTAGCGTATCCTGGATGTGCACTGATTCCATGGAATGTAATTTTAACCGCATCAGCTGAAAACGTTTCGTCTTCGATGTCGCCTAATTGGCCGCCGTCTAAAGTGTAACCGTAATCGGCGTTTAATTTTTTCATGTCCAATTGTTCCACTCCACGTCCCACTTCTTCATCTGGAGTAAACAAAATGCGCACATCACCATGTTTCACTTCAGGATGTTGAAACAAATATTGAACGAAGTCCATTATGATGGCAATTCCAGCTTTATCATCTGCTCCTAATAATGTCAAACCACTCGCTGTGATCAAATCGTCGCCAATTTTTGATTTTAAATACGTGTGTTTTTCAGTTGTGATAATTTGCGTTTCGTCATCTGGAAGCACGATTGGTGTTCCGTCATAATTGCGATGAACGATAGGTTTTACGTTTGTTCCACTACAATCTGGAGCAGTGTCCATGTGTGAACATAAACAAATTGTTGGTAGCTTTTTATTTTCAGAATTGGAAGGAACTGTTCCAAAAACATAGCCCCATTGGTCCATTTCAGCGTCGGCGATACCTAAATCTTTCAATTCTTCTACTAAAACTTTAGCTAAATCTTTTTGCTTCATGGATGAAGGAAACGATTCAGAATTTGGATCGGCAGTGGTATCAATTTGAACGTATTTTAAGAA
>CALPMC020000095.1 GCA_943324565.2 Chitinophaga pinensis
AATAATTCATTAAAAGGTTTTGAATATTCTTTAGCAAATCAATTTGATGAAAAAACAGTTGTAAACGGAATCATCGGATTGTTAGCAACAGGAGGTTCTACTAATCATACCATCCATTTAATTGCAATTGCTCGTGCAGCTGGAATTATAATCAACTGGGAAGATATGTCAGATCTATCAGACGTTGTTCCTTTGTTGACACGTATGTATCCGAATGGAGCGGCGGATGTGAATCATTTTCACGCTTCTGGAGGAATGTCATTCGTGATGCGCACATTATTGGATAATGGAATTTTACACGAAGATGTTCGTACAATTTTAGGTCAAGGTTTAAAAGCCTATACAAAAGAACCAAAAATTAAGAATCACGAAATAGTTTGGGAAGAAGGTGCAACTGAAAGTTTAAATACAAGCATCATTCGTTCAGTAAATGAACCATTTTCAGCTGATGGAGGAATCAAAATACTTACTGGAAATATTGGTCGTTCAGTTATTAAAACGGCTGCTGTTGCGCTTGAAAATAGAATAGTTGAAGCTCCAGCAATTGTTTTTGATGAGCAAATTGACTTAATCAATGCTTTCAAACGCGGTGAACTAGAAAAAGATTTTATAGCTGTGCTTCCATTCCAAGGTCCTAAACAAAACGGAATGCCAGAATTACATCAGCTCACTCCTACCCTTTCTATTTTACAAAAAAGAGGATTTAACGTGGCGCTTGTAACGGATGGTAGAATGTCAGGAGCATCTGGAAAAGTTCCTGCTGCAATACACGTTGTTCCGGAAGCGAAAGACGGAGGTGCAATTGCTAAAATTCAAACGGGAGATCTAATTCGTTTGGATGCAACAACTGGAACTTTGACGTGCTTGACTCCGGAAATGGAAACAAGAATAGCTCGTACGAAAAATGTACGTACGCAAGGTTATGGAAGAGAATTATTTAACAACTTGCGCCATCAAGTTACTTCAAGCGAAGAAGGTGCATCATTCATTTTATAGTCATGGTACAAAACGGTATTGAAACAGTATTAAAAAATAATCCAGTTATTCCAGTTGCAACGATTCATAACGCGGAAGAATTGGAGTCAATTGTTACAAAAATTCAAGCAGTAGGTATAAATTGTATTGAAATCACTTTGCGTACAGAATATGCATTAGAAGCAATCAAACAGTTAAAAACGAGAGCTATTCCTGGATTTTTTGTGGGAGTTGGAACGGTCATTCGTCCTGAACAAGTCGAGCAAGTGAAAGCTTTAGAGGTTGATTTCATCGTTTCCCCTGGCTTAACAGAAAAACTAGCTGAAGCATTAGCTGTTTCGGGTATTCCCTATATTCCAGGAGTTTCAACAGTAAGTGAAATTATGCTAGGAATGGAAGAAAACTGCGCTTTTTTGAAGTTTTTTCCAGCCAATATTTCAGGTGGAATTGATGCTTTAAAAGCATTTGGACAATTATTTCCAACTGTAAAATTTTGTCCTACGGGTGGCATCACTGAAAGCACTTACGAAAGCTATTTGGCAGAGAAGAACATCATCTCGGTTGGTGGTTCTTGGATGTTGAAATAGCTGAAAACTGAACACTTCGACAAGCTCAGTGTAAGAAGAGAAAAGTTGAGAGTTAAGAAATAAAAGTGAAAAACTGAAATTTGAGAGTGGAAAAGTTTACTTCCCTTAATTGAATTGACCGTAAAGAAAAAACTATAAATAAAAGTTAAGTACGTCGATTAAATAAAGATACATATTTAAAAATTATTTTAATAGACGTACTTTTTTGTTAGTGAATTTAACTAGATAAGGTCTTATTAGATAACAAATTTAAATTAGAAATAGTTTTTTTTTGCGTGTGATTGGGCAATTTGTTTTCGGAAAAAATCAATAGAGATAAATCATTTCGTTTGTTCCAATTAACTTTTAGTAAATCCTCTAATTTAATAAAACCAATCTGATAGGAATAATTCTTTCCGATGTATAAATCCTCAATTTCATTGAATTCAAATTCAGACAAAGTATTAACGTTTTCTGATCCGATATATACTTTAAGTAATAAGTTTTGAGAGAGATTTCTTATTTCTGAGTTTGTTTTCCTATATTCATAAGCATAGTCATAACGCAATGCGGAAATATCTGACAAAACAGCACTTGCAGTTGGAAAACTTCCTGCTCCTTTTCCATAAAATAATTGCTTGTCGGCATAAGCGGCTTGAACTAGAACAGCATTAAATTCATTATCTACATTATAAGCAGCATGTGAAGATTCAATAATGTGAGGAGCCAGGTAAGCAAACAATTTGTTTTCGATTACAAATGCTTTCGCAATTAACTTAATTCTAAACCCTTTTTCTTTTACAAATTTTACTTCTTGTTTTTTTAGGTTTCTAATTCCAACAGTTAGTAATTCAGAGGGTGCAACCACAGCACCGAATGCATGCTTTAATAAAATTGTCAATTTATAAATTGAATCAAAACCATCTACATCTAATGTTGGATCCGACTCGGCAAATCCTTTATCTTGTGCCTCTTGTAAAGCTTCTGAATAGGTAATTCCCGCGTTCGACTTTGTCAATATGTAATTGGTCGTACCATTCAAAATTCCTTCAATAGTCGTTAATAAATCGTTATTGTAATATTCTTCCAAATTTCGAATAATTGGTATTGAGCCAGCAACAGCAGCTTCATACAATAGTGAAACTCCATTTTCTTTAGCTAATGTTATTAACTCAGCCAAATTTTCTGCTAATACTTTTTTGTTTGCTGTTACGACATGTTTTTTTCGCTGCAAAGCTTCTTTAATTATGGCATAAGCTTCACCACTATCATTAATTAGTTCTACAACAACATTAATAGATTCATCTTCTAAGATTTCTCTTGAATTGTATGAAATTGGAATTGTTGTAGATTCCCTTTGTTTATTTGGATTTTTTGCAACAATTCTTGTGATTTTTGCATCCAAATTGTTTGACTCTTCAAGCACCTTATATAGACCTGATCCTACACAACCAAAGCCAAAAAGTCCAATGTTAATTTTTTTCATGTGTTAATTTTTAAGCAGTAAATAATACCTCCTTGTTCCCATTGTTTAGGCTTGACAAGGAATTAGTTTTTGAGTTCCTGTAAAACTCATCGAAAAGATTAATAAGTGATTCATATTCAATTAGAAAACCGTCATGACCAAAATTTGATTTAATTGTTCGATAAATTGAATTTGGAATGAACTGAAATAGAATTAATTGCTCCTTAAGAGGAAACAAAACATCAGTTGTAATTCCAATAATCAATGTCTTTGCTCTGATTGAGTTTAAAGCCTTTTTAACATTTCCTCGATCACGTCCAACATTTTGCGAATCCATTGCTTTTGATAAGACAACATAAGAATAAGCATTAAAACGATCGGCAAGTTTTTCTCCCTGATAACGTTGATAATGAGCTGCCTTAAATTGATTCACTTTACTTGAAAAGGTTTCGTTTTGTGTGAGCGAATAACCTTCATAAGAACGATAGCTTAATAATGCAATACTTCTTGCTGCAATTAGACCATTTCTACCTCCATTTGGTTTTTTCAAAAAGTAAGTTGAATCTGCCTCAATCGCTAATCTTTGACTTTCATTAAAAGCAATTCCGTAAGGGGAATGTTGTGAGTTGGTTGCAATCAATATTAAATTTTCAAACACTTCCGGTTTTTCAATTGCCCATTCCATCGCTTGTTGTCCACCAAGTGAAGCGCCAATTAAAGAGTGAATTTTATCAATTACCAAATGTAACCTTAACTTTTCGTGAAGTCGAGCGATATCTCTAATTGTAATTTGTGGAAATTCATCATAGTAGGTTGCTCCATTCTGGTCAATAGAAAGTGGACCAGTCGTTCCGTAACAAGAGCCCAAAATGTTTGCACAAATTATAAAGTGCTTATTACCATTAAAATAGCCGTTTTCTCCACAAATTGCTGGCCACCAATCAAATGGATTACTATTTGCTGTTAGCGCATGACAAATCCAAATAACATTGTTTTCATTTTTGTTGTAGGTTCCACTTGTATGGTAAACAACCTCAATGTTTTGTAAAACAATACCGCTTTCTAACTCAAATTCGTTGAACTTTACCTTATTTTCTTTCATACTACACTTTAAATACGCCCCCAAAATTGAGGGCGTTAAAATTCAATTTACTTATCACTTTAATTTGTCGAATGCTTGATTCAAATCTTCGATGATGTCATCCACATGTTCTATTCCGACTGATAAGCGTAACAATCCAGGTAAGACACCAGCAGCTTTTTGTTCATCAAGAGTTAATTGTTCATGGGTTGTTGCACTTGGGTGAATAATCAATGTTTTGGCGTCACCTACATTTGCTAAATGAGAAACAAGCTCCAAACTATTTATGAATGAATTTGCTTGTTCTAATGTACCTTTTAACTTAAAACTTAGAACACCTCCAAAACCATTTCTGAGATATTTATTTGCATTCTCATAATATTTAGAAGATTTGAGTCCTGGATAATTTACATATTCTACAAGTTCATTTTGTTCAAGCCACTTCGCAATTTTAAGTGCATTTTCAACCGTTCTATGTACTCTCAACGAAAGGGTTTCGATTCCTTGAAGCAGTAAAAAGGAGTTAAAAGGTGACAAAGCGGGACCAAAATCTCTTAAACCTTCAACACGTAATCGAATCGCATAAGCAATGTTACCAAAAGGACCCTCACTTCCAAATACATCCCAAAATTTCAATCCATGATAACCTTCTGACGGTTCTGTAAATTGAGGGTACTTTCCATTTCCCCAATTGTATTTACCGGAGTCGATAATGACACCACCGACACTATTGCCATGACCTCCAATCCATTTAGTAGCCGAAGCAACAACGATGTCAGCACCAAAGTCTATTGGTTTAAAGATAAATCCAGCTGCGCCAAACGTATTGTCAACCACAAGTGGAATATCAAACTCTTTGGCAATTTCATTGATTTTCCCGAAATCTGCAACGCTAAATTCAGGATTTCCAATTGCTTCAAGGTAAATTGCTTTGGTGTTTTCGTCAATCAAAGAAGCAATAGAAAGAGGATCAATTCCTTCTGCAAATCGCACATCAATTCCTAAACGTTTAAATGCAACTTTGAATTGGTTATAAGTTCCTCCATACAAATGTGAACTTGTAACAAAATTATCTCCAGCTTGTAAAATATTATTCAATGCTAAAAATTGTGCAGCTTGTCCAGAAGCAACTGCAACTGCGGCAACTCCACCCTCTAAAGCAGCAATTCTTTTTTCTAAAACATCTGTTGTTGGATTCATTAAACGTGTGTAGATATTTCCAAACTCTTTCAATCCAAACAAATTTGCTGCTTGTTCTGCATCCTTGAAAACATAGGATGTTGTTTGATAAATTGGTACAGCTCTTGAACCTGTTACAGGGTCTGCTGATTGTCCTGCATGCAGTTGCAGGGTTTCATAACGATAATTTTTTGATGACATTTTTTTTTATTTTTAATGATATGCTTGGAAATGATGACATAAGTATTCCTGGCCCAGAATAATGTGACATCAAAGTTTAGCCTTAAGAAAAAGGAATACTAGATGCACATACTGCAACAACAGCAATGACAACAACAAGAAAACAACTTGTTAGTAAAATTAGAAATGACTCCTATTAGTGAGTATTTGGTGAATTGATGTAAATTTAATTTAATCATTTTTTCATTTTTTTTATATTTTTCCAAAATGGAATCAGGAGTTAGCACCGGTTTTCCAATCAGCAAAAGCTGACTTCAAGTTGGTTGCTAGAGGATCTATGAGCCTGTCTCTAACCTCGTTCTTTATAAAATATGAAACACCTTTGTGAATCGAGATGCAAATTTTCAAAATTAAAATTGAATTTTACAAATAAAATTTATGTTTTTTTTATCAAATATTTTTAAAATCTTAAAATTAATGGATTAAAAATAGCTAATACCTTGATTCGTGTTAGGATTTGTAATGGAAAACCCGACCAATACAAAATTATTGAGGAACCTAAGTGTTTTCATCTTGGGAACACCCTAAATAGTGAGAAGTTTAAAAAAAGTAAAAGTGTTAAAGTTTATCATTAAATACATAAATCAGAATGGATACCACTTATTACAAGGGAAACAAGTTTGATTTCTTCTTATTTTATTCAAACTAGCTGTCTATCATTTCAAAAAAAACTAAAAACTAAAAGACTATTATAGTAAAAAGATAAAATGACATTTAACAACTGAATATGAGTGTTTTACAAAATAAATTATGAAGATGAATCCAAATATTTAGTACGAAAAATGGTATAAAAATAAACTTAAAACTTCTAAAAAGATGATTTAATCGTTTGAGTTTATTACCTTCAGAAAAGATTATAAATCATTCAATTTTTCAGTATAAAGTTTTAACTTTCAAATAAAAATAATATGGTTTCGTAACAATATATACATTCCAAAAAAAAGTTGCAGAATGTAATTAATTTATATAATATTGTACAAATTACAAAAACTAAACCTTTGCTTAAAACTACTATTTCAAGCCTTTTTGTGTTTTTGACTTTTGCTTTCTTTTCGCAAACAAGTATTGTGAAAGTTGAAAAGCAAAACAATCAATGGGAATTGCTTGTCGATGGTGCGCCCTATTATATTAAAGGTGGAGGCGGAACAGTGAAAATGGAAGAACTGAAAGCGGCAGGTGGAAACACGATTCGTACATGGGGTTTGGAAAATGCACAAGAAATTTTAGACAAAGCGCATAAATTAGGATTGAAAGTAATGCTTGGTTTTTGGGTGCAACACGAGCGTCATGGCTTCGATTACAATGATGCGGATAAAATCAAAAATCAATTAGAAGGTTTCCGAGTTGCCGTTCGAAAATATAAAAATCATCCTGCTTTGTTAATGTGGGGCGTTGGAAATGAATACGAATTGGAATATTCCAACACGAAAGTTTGGGCAGCCGTTAATGATATTGCAAAAATGGTTCATGAAGAGGATAAAAATCACCCAACTTCTACGGTAACTGCAGGAACAAATGCTGAAAAATTAAACTTCGTGATGACGCAATTAACGGAAGTTGACATCTATGGAATCAATACCTACGGCGACATCGAAAACGTGAAATCGGTTCTTGAAAAAGGAAAATTTGAAGGTCCATACATGATTACTGAGTGGGGACCAAACGGACATTGGGAATCTCCGAAAACGAAATGGGGTTCTTCTGTGGAACAAACGAGTACTGAAAAAGCTGCTGTTTATTTAAGTCGTTACCAACGCTGTATTGCAGATCAACGCAAACAATGTATAGGTTCATTCGCATTCCTTTGGGGACAAAAACAAGAATACACAAGCACTTGGTACGGATTGTTTACTGAAAATGGAAAGCAAACTGAAGCAATTGATGAATTGCAATATTGTTGGTCGGGAAAATACCCGGAAAATCGCTCTCCGAAAATTGAGAAATTGAGTTATCAAACTGCCGATGCAAAAGAAGCGATTGAAATAAAAACAGTTTCATTTAGCGCTATTTTTAAGGCGAAAGAAAAAATCAAAGTGGAATTAGTAACTTCTGATTTGAATAATGACAAACTCATTTACACCTGGGATTTGTACCCAGAAAGCACCGATTTAAAATCAGGAGGTGACGCCGAAAACAAACCGGTTGCGATACCAGGAAAAGTGAAAGGCGATGGAGCGACAGTTGTAATGAAAACACCTATTACAGAAGGAAGATACCGCTTGTTTGTTTCTGTAACTGACGGAAATAAAGTTGCTTACGCCAATTTCCCTTTCTATGTAGAAAACGACCCTTCGACGCAAGCAAAAACAATCGGCTTAAAAAAACAAACTTTAAAATCGTTTGATGAAGAATAAATTAATCTTACTAACGCTTGGTTTTTGCAGTTTATTTGCAAGCAACTTTCACGCTCAAATGTTAGTGGATTCTACGACTTTTAACACCAAATCAACTGGTCTATTCCCGAAAAAATTGCAAACCGCTATGGATAATATTTCCATTTCTGGCTATTACCGTTTTTTGGGTTGTTACTCAGCGATGAAAGACCAATACAGTGAATTTGGTTCGATCAAAAAACGTGTGTTCTTGGGCGACGACAGCAATATTCCACAATTAATGCTGACAATCGGAGGACGTCCGACCAAAAATACTTCTTTCTCAACCGATTTATTTTTGTGGACACCGCTTTCTGGAAGTACGACTGATTATGCAAAAGGTTTGAACCTCGGCGTAAATTTAACAGGAACACATTCTACGAAATATGGAACGTTCGGAATCAAAACAGGTGGGATTACTTGGTACACTTTAAGTCCAATGACTTTTGCTTCGAACACAGGTTACAACCGTTTCAGTGTTTTCGAACGCAATCCGTGGGATCCAAATACAGGAACGTTAATTGGTCGCTACCGAAAATTCTATTCCGACGGTGCATTAAGTCAAGACCAACGCTGGGGACAACAAGCATTCCAAGGATTCATTTTCGACGGGAACAATCTTCCAAAAGGATTTTCGTTTGCTTTTATGCACGGGAAATCTCAGTATAACGGAGGAACTTTACCGACTCCAAACCTAATGACTGCAGGAAAAATCAAAAAAGATTTTGGCAACAATTTCGCAAGCGTGAATGCGATTACAAGTAAAACATTTACGGATAGTTTGGCGCGTTTATCCATCGGTTACAACCTAATTACGTCCGAATTCAAATGGAGTTTTGGACAAATTGCGCTTTTAGGAGAAGTCGGTGCAGGAAATTATTTCAGCCCAACATCGTCAGGTAAATGGGGTGAAGCAATTGACATCAAACTTCAGTTTTCAAAAGAGTTGACCAAGTTTCCAATCGAAGTGCGTTACTATCAAATCAGCCCGAAAGTGATTAACAACAACGGCGTTTTTTGGAATACTTCAGTAGCAGAATACAACACCGCTTTTGGAGCGCAAAACACAACTGGAGGTCAAACACCTTTGATTCCTTTTGCAAGTTCTTTGGTTTCGATTGGTCAATTGACTAACAACCGTCGTGGCGTGATTTTAAATGCAGATTTAGTTGTGAAAAAACACAAGCTGACTTTGGGTTATAGCGCAGCTTCAGAAATAATTGGCTTGTCGAAAAAAATCACTTACGGACACTCAGCGAACAATTTAGCGCTGTCGAGATTTTGGCGTTGGGCTTTTCCTGCGGGTGTTGGTCCTTATGGAAATTTGAGCAAAATATATCGTGGCGTTTACGAAACTGTTGAAATCACAGATTCCATTTCTGCTAAAGGTTTCAACGCAATTGAAGTCAGCTATAAATCAGAATACAAACTTTTCGGAAGGGAATTGTTGGTGTTTTACCTTGGAGGTTTTCACAGCGTACAACGCGATTTTTCAGTATTGCCAAAATATTCACAAAAAGCTTATTTACAGAGTTATAGCAATCAATTAGAATTTTATTATTTGTTGTTTCCGAAAGTTATTCTTTCCAATTATTTTGGTTACGACCGCGTCATTGCGAATCAAAATACTGTTTTGGATGCCGTTTCTGGAAAAGCGAAAAATCAACAAGGTTACAGTTACGCCGTAGGTTTAGACATTCAGTTGGCAAAAAACACAGGTTTGTACGTTCGTCAGCGTTGGATGAATTATCAAGACAAGAGTTTTTCATTGGACAAATACAAGGGAATGGAAACAACAGTTGAACTAAAAATATACTTTTAAAATGAAGTTTTTTATACTTTTAATAGCCAGTTTTACCAGCCTTTTGACATTTGCGCAAGATGGTAAAAAAGTGCAATTTGTTGGTGGCGCTCGTTCACTGATTTCTCATTCTGATTTTGCTTCAGATGCTGTTGACACGGTTACTGCGCGTAAAAATACAGGCGGTTATGCCTTGATTGACTTGGGAATTAAAATCAATCCAAATGCCAACACGGAAATTCTTGGAATGTTGCGTATCAAGAATGCGTTTGGTGGTTTTTGGGGAAGTGGCGTTACCTTTGACGTGCGTCAATTGTACGTGAAAGGCGTTGCTGGAAATGTGTTACGTTACCAAATTGGGAACATCGACTATAAATTGTCACCTTATACATTTTACAATCACAATCCTGATTTGTTAGTTCAAACTTCAGGAACGAATAAAATCAAAGAAGAAGTATTGAATTACGAATCGTTCTATACGAACAAAAACACGTGGCGTCAACAAGGAGCTGCGGCTGATTTTGCAATTCAGTTTCCTAAATTCGTTCATGAAATTAAATTCAACGGTTTCATCACTCGCTTAAATCCAAGCAATTTGAGTAACATTTTGGAACGTTTGTACGGTGGCGGTTCAATCACTTTAACACAAAGCAAATATTTCTCAATTGCTTACAATCACGTGAGTGTTTTTGATTTGAAGCAAACAGCAAACAATAACGATGCTTACCGTAATAACGTAAACACTTTGACATACGAATTGAAGTTTGACCAAGAAAAATTCAAAGTTTCCATTGACGGAGAAAGCGGTTTTTCTTCCAGTTTTTCTACTCAAAACAACGAAGGAAAATTGTCTGATTACTTCGTGAATGCAAAAGCAAATTTAGAACTGAAAAAGACTGGTTTGAAATTACACGTTGGTTATATGGACAACGGCGCAGATTTCAGAAGTTTTGGTGCACAATCGAAACGTATTGATTTCAACCAAACAAATAACTTCTACGAGCGCTATACTAACGAACAAATTGTACGTCCACTCTCCAACTACGACTTATACAATGACCCAACGCTTTACAACGCAAGTATTTCCACTAAAATAATGGCGTATAATCCAATGATTAATAACGTTTTGCCTTATGGAACGGCAACTTTCAATCGTCGTGGTTTGTATGCTGGAGCACATTATGAAGACAAGAAAAAAATCATTTTAGCAGATGTTACTTATTATCGTTTGAGTGAAGTGCGTGGTCAAGGAACGTTTCAATTGCGTAAATTCAATTATTTAAATTCCAATCTTCGTTTCAACTTTTCGAACATTGTAAAATGGAAAAAACAACAAATTGCACAGCTTGGAATTGCTTATCAAACAACGAAACGCACCAGTGAATTTGACTTCGAAAAAATCGATTTGAAAACATTAACGCTTCACGCTGGTTTAGAATTAGAAGTGATTAAAGATTTAACACTTTTGGGAAATGTCTATTACTTTAACTCCAACGGAAACGAGATTATGCCGATAAGAAACACAGCGGGAGACATCATCAATTTCTATGTCGTAGTTGCTGGTGGTGACGAATACAATCTTTCAGGCGGATTGAAATTTAATTTCTCAAAAGATATTTATTTAGCAGCTATTTTTGAGTCAAACAGAAACAGTCTGAATGACCAATTGGCTTATCGTTACAAGCAAGTTATGTTGTATTACATTATGAAATTCTAAC
>CALPMC020000096.1 GCA_943324565.2 Chitinophaga pinensis
CGACCTCCAACAAAAATACTGTCATAAATATTTGTTTGAGCAAAAGCCCAATTGGATAGTGAAATCAACAAAATGAATTGTAAAAATATTTTTTTCATGTCTTTTTATTTTTTTAGACTAATTCTTCCATCGATAGTTTAATCTATCTTATAGGGTTGCACATAACGTTTTGCAGCTACCCGAAGGTCGGGAGTGTTACCACAAAACTTCATTAAAAGTACAAAAGTTTCTTCAACCACAAAACTGACTGATAACTATGTTTGCCCGCCTTTTGGGTAGGTGCTGTTGGCAGCAGTAATTCATTGCTTATCTCGTATTAATGCTTCTAAATTTGGTTTAAAGGTAGCAGAAATGGGAATTATTTTGTCTTCAATTTTAATCATATTTCCCTCAATTTTTTGAATGTGCGAAACGTTTACAATAAATGATTTATGTATTCTGATAAATTGTTTTTGAGGTAGTTTGTTTTGTAAATCTGTCAGTTTATCTAGAACCATCAAAGGTTTTTCATGTTGCGAATGAATTTTCACATAATTTCCACTTCCTTCAATGAAAACAATGTCTGAAAAATAGTACTTGTGAATCTTTTTATCAGCCTTGAAAAAAATAAATGTGGGTTCAACTATTTTTTCCTCGAGTTGAGTCAGGATTAATTTAGAATTTTGAGGAATTACTAGTTTATTAACGGCCTTTAAAAAACGCTCAAACGAAATGGGTTTAAGCAAATAATCAGTAATACCATATTCGTAGCTTTCTACACCAAATTCTGAAAAAGCAGTTGTTAGGATAACATTAGGAGGGTTTTGCAACGTTTTAAGCATGTCTAATCCCGAAAGGGAAGGCATTTTTATATCCAGAAATAAAATGTCAATAGGTTCTTTGTGTAAAACGTTCAATGCTTCAAAGGCATTCCCGCATTTACCGACCAAATTCAGCACATCTATTTGTGAGATGTATTTTTCTAAAATTTCTTGAGCGATAGGCTCATCATCTACGATTAAGCAATTAAACTTCATAGTTGAATGTGTAAAACGACTTTATATTCATCGTTCGATTTTTGAATATCAAGTAGATGATTATTGGGATAAATAAGTTGCAATCGTTTTCTGAGATTTTCGATGCCTATTCCGCTTTCCGGTGAATTTTCAAGACTTTTTCCTAATGAATTTTTCGCTTCAAAAAACAAATCTTTTCCCTGCACTGACAATGAAAAGTGGGCAAAACCGTCAGCTTTAAGTGTATTTAATCCGTGTTTGAACGCATTTTCCACCAATGGAATAAATAACAATGGCGCTACGAAAACATCTGAAACAATTCCAGAAACTTCAAAACGGATATCTGTGTTATTGGTCAAACGTATCTTTTCCAAACTCAAATAATCCTCTAAAAACTTTATTTCCTTTTTCAAACTAACTTTATCGGTTTTACTGCTTTCCAGCAAATAACGCATGAGGTCAGACAATTTTAAGGTGATTTCCGCCGCTTTCTGATTTTGATCTTGGGTAATGAGACCATAGAGGTTATTTAAGGTGTTGAATAGAAAATGGGGATGAACTTGTTCTTTGAGCAATGCAAGTTCATCCTTCAGCTGCTTGTTTTCAATTTCCTTGAACTTCATCATCTTTCTAAGATATTCTGCAAGTAACTTTCCGCCACTCGTTAACAATGCTAAAGCAGCCAAGGCGATCAATGTGACTACAAATCGTGAAGACCAATCAATACTGTCAAGATTAAGATCATTCATGACCCAGGTTATCAATGAAGCCGTCAGAAAAACCAATACGAACAGAAATCCTGTATAGTTAGCGTACTTCTTTGCGAACAAATAACACGGTATCAGCAAATAAAGATTTATGTATGCCACAATTCCCATAGAAACAAGAACAATAGTAAACAAAAAGTAGTCCTCGTCATTCCAATCACTCAGATCGTTTTGCAGCAAAACTAAAAGCAACAAAACTCCCCAGCCAAACAAATGAAGTAACAATTTCACTATGTTTCTTGAACTAATCATTCAATTTAATATGCTATTTAAACGAAAGGTATTGATTTTGGTTTATACTAGTTATTCCTGCTTATTTTACCCAAAACAAATTGCATAACTGGATCAAGCTTCAGTTGAAGATCTTCAGGTGTAGTTTCAACAATTACATCTGGATTCACGGGTTCAAAATTATTTGCATCACCATTCGCACGAGTAAATAATGTTGCAGGAACGACAAATGCAATTATGGCATTTGGGGTTTTTAGGGGTAGTGCGTTACTTAACTCCCGTGGAATACTCTTTGTGGGTTCACCCACTAAGATTCCAAGATCAAAATCTTCTACCGCATTCGCCATCATCATCGCTGCTGAATGGGTGTTGGGTCCAATCAATACATAAACCTGCCCGCTAAAGCTATTTTTGAATTTTTTAGGTAATGCTGGCTTGTTTTCTTCTTTAATATTTGTTCCAATAGGATACTTGTCGTAATTTTTCATCGATCCTTTTTTAGCGATTATTCGGATAGCCCAAGGCAAGCCATCTAAGAATTCTCCAAACTGTCTACTGACTCGCATTGTTGAACCTCCAGTCTGTTGATAAGGTTTATGTGCTATTTTTTGAAGAATAGCTTCGGCAGGGTAACTGGATCCACCTCCATTTTCTCTTAAGTCGATGATTAGATTGGATACTCCTTTTGCTTTCAGCTCGGCAAAATATGATTCCATTTCTTTTTCAAAAGTTTTCGTAATTTGATTGTATTGTACGAAACCAAAAGACTTTGCGTTGATGTACCCAATGTTTTTGTCTAAAATATCAAACGTAATGAAATCTTGCAGTTTTACTTCTTTGTCAATTGGTTTTTGGGTTCTGTATTTGTCCAAATCATTTGTACCTTGTAATTCCAGTATCTCAGACAATCCGTTTTCTTTATTCATGATCTCTACTGAGTATGGTTGGCTGATGTTCACAGCCCACAATAAAAAAGGTAAAGATGCACCAATGACCTCATCGGTATTTCCATCATTTGGAAGAAGAGGTTGTATAGTTTCTATAATCTCGCTCATTTCTTTCCCGTTAATTCTGATTAATTCATTTCCTAAATATTTTTCCGGAATAGCGTTGTCAATGATTCCTAATATTTCCCATTTTCCTAGATTCTTTTTTATAAACATTGGGAAAAATCGAACACCTTTTTCTATGGCCTTATCGAGCATAGCTTCAGGTGGAAATGTGTATATATGACCAACATTGTATGCTGCGGAAAGTCGCATGAAATCCATATACAATTCATTCCCCTTTCTGTCTCCTTTCTTCTTTAAATAGTCCGCCAGACTTTGGATTGTTAATGAATCAGCATTCATATATGGAAAAGGGGAAACTTCTTCAACAGACTTGATGAAATAATCGATGTCTTCCGAGATTTCTTTCTCTGTATATACGATGTCTTTAGTTTCCGTGATCATCATTTGTTGCATTGTGGTCGTATATTTTTTTATACCACAAGAGGTAATTATTGACATACTAATTACCATCAAAAGTATGCTTACACTAATGCTATATTTTCTCTCCTTATTTATCATTTTGCTTAATTTTAAATGTTATTCAATACGGCAAAATTCCGTAAAATGATACGTTAGCTAAAATAATAATGATGACTAGGTTTGGAAATCGTTTGAAATCTGGTTTCTCTTGTGTGATTTGATTTTGTCATTATTGCTGCCAACTTATATATACCCGAAACAGACATTCGCAAAGCAACCTAATTTTAGCAGGATTCTCGATAAACTGTCTCGTGTTTTTTACTTTTCAAATTTATGATTTTAATTTTATAAATCATCAAATGGACTTTTTATTTGCTGAATGTTTTTGGTGCTCACATGCGTGTAAATCTCAGTGGTTTTACTGCTGCTATGACCTAATAACTCTTGAATGTAACGCAAATCTGTTCCACTTTCTAAAAGATGTGTTGCAAAACTGTGTCTTAACCAATGAAGTGTTACAGGTTTTTTGATTCCTGTTTTTTGAAGCGCTTGTTTTAAAATTAGTTGCAAGCTTCTTGCATCGTATTGTTGACCTTTATTTTGCCCTTCAAACAAATATTTTGAAGGTTTATGAAGTTTGTAGTAATCGCGTAACATTTCTAAAATCTTAGTACTCAAAGGGACAATTCTGTCTTTTTTTCCTTTTGAATTTTTGATTAAAACTATATTTCTTTTTGAATCAATGTGATGTGGTTCAAGTGCCAATAATTCTCCACAACGTAATCCACAGCTATAAATTAAACTCAACATTGTTTTATGTTTCAGATTATTATGTGTATTTAAAATGAGTTTAACCTCCTCTTTACTCAACACATTCGGCAATGTTTTTTCTCTGCGTGGTCGATGAACCAACTCAGGATCAAGCTTCATTCCTTTTCGTGAGGAGAAATAGTGTTTAATGGCGTTCACAATCTGATTCTGGAAACTAGAAGATAATTTTTGTTCTAGAATGTATTCATTATTAAAGCGAATCAAATCTTCATTTACAATTTCAACAATCGGTTTTGAATGAAAAAAGCGTAAAAATGTTGTTAAAGCTTCAGAGTAAGTTTTTATAGTACTTTCGCTGTAACGCTTACTTTTGAGGTGTTTCACAAAATCAACAATCTCTAGCTTACTTGTTTCAGAAATAAGCGGTAACTCCAATTTTTTAGTTCTTGTTTCAGATGGAAGTACTTTTTTTGCCTTACCTTTCAATTCACTCAAATCTATCCAAGCAATTCCACGAAACGTTTTGAAAAGTAAGGGTAAGGTGTTTTCGTTTTTAGGTAAAGTCCAAGAAAAATCAGCCTTGTTCCAAACTGCACTTTCAATACTTTTCATCTTCCAAAATAATTGGTCATTAAATGCATGCCAAACCTTTATATGATTGGGGTTTTCGGTTTTTTTGAGGTATATTTTATCCATGATTAAAACTACTTTTTCACCTTAAGTTAGTGAAAAAGTTCATTTCAAACAAAGTAAAAAGGCAAAAATATCTTGCGTAAAGACAACTAAATTTGAGAATTGAAGCAAAAGGTAAACTCAATTTTGAAACATCAGTTGACGAATAAATTAAAGAACGCCCCGAAGAAAACGGAAAGCTTTGTGAGCAGAAGCACACAGCCACAAGCTGGAAAAAGCGACCAAAGGAAGCTCTTTTGCGGCTTTAGGTGGCGTAGTTGCTTCGCAAACAAACTTGAAGATGTAGGCGGAAATGGCGCTAAATGATTATTGATTATTGATTTTTGATTGAAAAGTATTTCTTGAATAAAAGCAAAGTTTACTATTCATCATCAAGCATCCAACATCAAGCATCAAGCATCTTGTTCAAGAATTTTTCAATCACCCCAAAAATAGTTAGCTGTTCTTTTTCAGTCAAACAATACGGTGGGTTGATGAACAATACATTTCCCAAAGGGCGCAAGAGCAAACCATTTTCAAGGAAAAAAGTGTAAGCCGTGTCGCGGATTTTGGAGAAGTAACCTGAAGGTCCGTCGGTTTTTAAATCGAGTGCTAAAATGGTTCCGTAAACACGTGCATTGTCAATGATTGGGTGCTTTTCTAGTTTTTGAAGGAAGTTTAAATTGCGTGTTTCAATCGCTTTGATGTTTTCCCAAGTTGCTACTTGCTCGAACAGATCTAAACTTGCACACGCTGCTGCACATGCCAATGGATTTCCAGTAAAAGAATGCCCGTGTAGGAAGGCTTTCGCGCGTTCATCGCTTAAAAATGCGTCAAAAATGGCGTTGGTGGCAACTGTTAAACCTAAAGGCAAAACACCACCTGTCAATCCCTTGGAAAGGCAAATGATATCTGGTCGAACGTTCGTGTGTTCAAAGGAAAAAAGTGTTCCTGTGCGCCCGAAAGCAGTCATGATTTCATCAAAAATCACGAGTACATTGTTGGTTTTTGCAAGTTTTACCAATTCTTCCAAAAACGAAACCGAATAAAAACGCATTCCAGCCGATCCTTGAATCAAGGGTTCAACAATTAAACTGATGAATTCACCCGATTCAAAAAGGGTTTTAGCTTGCGTCAAGAGTTGTTTTTCGTTCGCCTCAGTCGGGAATTCCAAGAAATCCACGTTGAAGAAAAAAGGTTCAAATGGAGCGTTGAAATAGTCGCGTTCGCCCACCGACATTGCTCCAAACGTATCGCCATGGTAAGCGCCTTCCAAAGCCAAAACACGCGATTTCTTAATTCCTTGATTATGCCAAAATTGCATGCACATTTTAATAGCTACTTCGACTGCTGTGGAACCATTGTCTGAAAAGAATACCTTTTGTAAATCGCAATTGAGTTTTTCAACGATTCGCTTCGATAATTCAATGGCTTTTTCGTGTGTCGCTCCTGCAAAAATTACGTGATCAATTGCAGCAAATTGCGTTTGAATGGCTTTTGCAATGTGTTCATTTCCATGTCCGTGCACATTTACCCACCAGGAAGAATTACAGTCCAAAAATTGTTTTCCGTCCGCTGTGAAAAGTGTTGAGTTTTTTGCACTAGAAATCAATAAGGGAGAAGGTTCCGTTTGAATTTGTGTAAACGGATGCCAAACGTATATTGCGTCGTCATCTAAACTACTCATAGGCCAAATTTAGCCAAAGTTTCGGGAGTACGTAGTTGGGTTGCGAAAGTTGAAATCGATTCTTTGGAAAGGTTTTCAAAAATCGGAACGTGAAATAAGGTTGGAATCTGTGTTTTTGTAAAAATCACTTCTTCGGTCATTGGTAATTCATCGCCCACATAAATAATTCCTAAAATGGGAATATTTCGATTACGAAGAGTTTCAATGCTCATCAAAGTATGGTTGATACTACCTAAATAATGTCTTGAAATCAAGATAGTTGGCAATTTCCAAGCGGCAGCCAAATCACAATAAAGCAAACCGTTTTCGTTGATTGGAACCATCAAACCACCTGCGCCTTCAACGATTAAATTTCCTGTAAACTCAGGAAAAGTAAAATCCGTTGCTTCGATGTGAACGCCATCCAATTTTGCAGAAACGTGGGGAGATAGTGGCTGTGTTAATCGGAATTGTTCCGGGAAATAATTAAATGTTTCAAAACTTACCAAACGCTCCACTTTCATGCTATCTGTATTGTCCAATTCGCCAGATTGAACAGGTTTCCAGTAGTTTGCAAAAAGCAATTCACATAAAACGGAGCTCACAATTGTTTTTCCAACGTCAGTGCCAATTCCGCTTACAAAAAATGCGTGTTTCATGATTTTTGAATTTTGAGCACTAATTTAAGGGTTATTGAAATAGTAGGGGTTGAAAAAATATAAGATTGATGAATTTTTCAGCAAAGCCACATAGATAGCATAGAAAAATAAAATAGTTTTTATGAATCCATTATTGACTAAGCCTTTTCGAAACTTGAATTGAACAAAAAAGAAGACTTAAAAGCTTCAATAAAATCTTTATACTTTACTTTGTCAATAGTAGGTTTTGTTTTTGCTAATTCATTTGTTGAGGGTTTTATTATTGCAGCAATTGTTATTAAACAGATTGTACCCATCAACACGATTATTTTTTTATTGTACGTATTTTAGTTATTTACACTACAATTGTTGAATTTCTTAATCAGTAAGCCGTTGCATAAAAGATCAAAAAAATTGCAAAATTCACAACTAAAACTAAAAGAAGAAAACCACTTTTTAGAAAAAAAATAAAAAACTATATGCTAAATAAAAGTGAATTCGAATAATCTGGAGAACCAATTGAATTTAGAGAAGGAGAATGATACTCTAAGTAATTTTGAAGTTGAAGAAACAATAGCTTTTCTAAATATGTTTTAAGGATTTTTGTAAATCATTATTACCTTTAAATATCTAAAAGTCATCCAAAAAACTTAAAGAAACAAATAAAGGAATTATGAAAAATGAATGAATTCGACTATTTTTACTTCAACTGAATTTTCTATTTTTTTCGTTTTAAAAATCAAACTCATGAAACATATTCTCATCTTAATATTCCTTAATTTTACAGCTATGAATTTCGCTCAAAATATATCAACAGAACAAATCATTCAAAGTAATTTAGAGGCTTATAACAATCGTGATTTAGAGAAATTTATGTCTTGGTTCTCGGAAGATGTTGAAATGTATAATTATAGCGAAATGAAATTAGTAGCAAGCGGAAAACCAGCGATTGAAAAATTATACAAAGAACTATTTACAACATCGCCCAATTTACATTCAACTATTTTAAAACGCATTGTTTTTGACAATAAAGTCATCGATCACGAAAGCATTGTCGGCAGAAAAGGTGCTCCAGAGGTGTTTGAGATTGTAATGATTTACGAGGTAAAAGAAGGGAAAATCTTTAAAATGACTTCGATTAGGAAATAATAACACTTAATGATGCTGTGTTTTATTTTTTGCAAGTATCTTTAAAAAATAATTTATTCCATGTTAAACGGTAAAAAAATAGGAATCGTCTTGCCTGCATATAATGCAGCCTCTACTTTAGAAAAAACGTATTTGGAAATTCCTTTCGATATAATTGATGAAGTTATTTTAGTAGATGACGCAAGTAAAGATAACACTTCTGAAATCGGTAAAAAACTCGGAATTAAACACATAATTCGACACGAAAAAAACAAAGGCTATGGTGGAAACCAAAAGTCATGTTATACAAAGGCTTTAGAATTGGACATGGACATAATTATCATGTTACACCCTGATTATCAATACACTCCAAAGTTAATACATTCAATTTCAAGTATTATTGCTTACGATGTTTATCCAGTAGTTCTTGCCTCTCGAATTCTAGGTAATGGTGCATTGAAAGGTGGAATGCCAATGTATAAATATGTTGCTAATCGCTTTTTAACCTTGAGTCAAAATATTTTAATGGGACAAAAACTTTCGGAATATCACTCTGGTTATCGTGCTTTTTCGAAAGAAATTTTCAGTAAAATAAACATTGAAAAAAACTCGGATGATTTTGTATTTGACAATCAAATGTTAGGACAAATTTTCTTTGCAGGATTCGAAATTGGTGAAATCACTTGTCCTACAAAATACTTCGATGAAGCATCCTCGATTAATTTCAAACGCTCTGTTCAGTATGGATTAGGAGTTCTTGGTGTTTCCATAAAATATCGCCTTGCGAAATGGAAGATTTATACTTCGAGTATTTTTAAGTAATTCAAAAAATATCTTTTTAATCGCAAATATCAACTTGGTTTACGGCTTTAAAAATTGCTCTAAACTATGTTTAACACTAAATAGTAAGAAGTTTCTAAACATTGAGCCTATTCATGTGTTAGCTAAGAGTTCATGTCAAAACTTCCTCAAGAGAATAAATTTCTCGACTTATCCGACTACGGTCGTCCAATTGCACGTTTAATTGCTCAGGCACTTAAAAACACACGCTTCACTCCTATCGACGTTACGATTTCTTTTGTGATTGCTGGTTTACTTGCTATAATTTCTATCTTTTATGAAAATTATTGGTTCGCAGGATTTTTCTTGGTACTGAAATCAATCCTAGATGCTGCTGATGGGGAACTTGCTCGCGTTAAAAACACCCCTTCTTACACTGGACGTTTTCTCGATTCCATTTGTGACATCTTGTTGAATTTCATTCTTTTAATGGTTATTACACAAGTCAGCGGCACCTCTTTTTACCTTGGGATTTTGGCTTTTATTTGTTTGCAATTGCAAGGAACTCTTTATAATTATTATTACGCTATTCTTCGTGCACAATCAAATGGAGATACCACAAGTCGCATTTTTGAGAACGAAATTCCAATCGCTTTTCCAGGTGAAAAACAAGTCAATGTTACGTTTATGTATCAACTCTATCGTTTGCTTTACGGCGGATTCGACAAGATGATTTACCTGTTAGACCCATTAGTTTCAAATCAAAAAACGAATCCAAATTGGCTAATGACCTTTCTTTCCATTTTTGGTTTAGGATTCCAATTGTTGCTTATTGGTTTACTCTTAATTGCCGGCTTAAAAATTTATGTATCCTTGATTCTAATTGGTCTGACAGCATTGCTACCGATTATTATTTTACTAAGAAGATTAAGGTTGAATTGAAAGATAAAAAATTGAATAAATTTTCGGATATCATCGCTCCTTTTACCTTTTCTTCTTCGTACTCCCACCTTTAAACTTATTCATTTTAGGTCCTTTACCCAATTTATTGTTTGGCGAATGGCTTGTTTTATTTTTTCTCTCGTTTAAATTTGCTTGTTTCGCGGCATTGGTGGCGGATTTCGGTTTTTGTTTCGCTTGATTTTTCAACGGTTTTCGCTCGTCCTCATTCGATGAATTTTTTAGTAAATTATGAATAATCTCCATTTCGCTCTCAGATAAATCCCTCCATTCTCCAAGGGGCAAACCTTTTAATTCAATGTTCATTATTCGTACGCGTTCCAACTTCACGACTTCGTAGCCAAAATATTCACACATTCTGCGTATTTGACGATTCAAACCTTGAATGAGTGTAATTCGAAAAACGGTTGTTGCTTCCTGAACTACCTTGCATTTCTTTGTATTCACGCCCAAAATCGGAACACCTTTCGACATGGCAGCAATCATTTCTGCAGTGAGCGACTTATTTACGGTTACCACGTATTCTTTCTCGTGTTGATTTCCAGCACGTAAAATTTTATTAATGATGTCACCGTTGTTTGTTAAAAATATGAGTCCTTGTGAGTCTTTATCGAGCCTTCCAATTGGAAATATTCTTGTAGGATGATTCACGTAATGTACAATATTATCTCTAACACTTTCTTCGGTGGTAGAAGTAACACCAACCGGTTTATTGAATGCAATAAATACGATATCTTCTTCTTCTCGAGGCTCTAATTCATGCCCATTTACGCGAACTTTATCCCCTGCTTTCACTTGATCGCCAATTGCAGCTTTTCGATTATTGATAAACACCAATCCGCGCTCAATAAATTTATCCGCTTCGCGTCGCGAACACATTCCACTTTCACTTATAAACTTATTTAACCGCATAGTCTGAAAATCCTCTTTTAAAATTCTAAAATTAGTCGAAAATAATAAAGAATCAGTGCATTATTAGCTGGATAGTTTGGTTTTTATTAAATTTTAAAAGTCACCTCCCTTAATCCCTCCTCGAGGAGCTAATCTTTATACACAAGTCAACTTTTATTTTTGAAGAGTAAATATCCCTCAAGTTGTAAATGAAACCTATCGTACCCTTCCTTAATTGTAATGTATCCTGGTGGCCCATGTGAGCTGTAACCTGTCCACCCAGCAACTCTAGC
>CALPMC020000097.1 GCA_943324565.2 Chitinophaga pinensis
ACATAATTATGAGCATCTTCACGCTCTGTTCCCAAAACGCGACGTTGCAAGCTTTTCTTTTGAAATGCTATTACTTCCTCTATTTGAAATTGACTAACCATAACTTTATTTGACACAAAGCTAGAATTTTATTCGTTACTATCAAACATTTTTATTTATTATTAAACAATATTTTTATTTGATAGTAAACTATAACTTTATTTGATACTAAGCAATATATTTATTTAAAAACAAACAAAAAAACAGGAATTATAATTCTCTCTCATTTAAACTCGCAGACAAAATCTAACTTAAATTGAAACAAAAAAGTGGATATTTTCTCGTTATCTCTTAATCGGAAAACACAAGAAATATTTCTCTACAGGTTGCGCCAAAGCTGAAATATTCAAATTATCAGAAGCTTTAGTTAAATCAATGATTTCACCATTCTTCATCAGCATATTGATGTTTTGCTTATCTTGATTGTAAGCTTTATTGGTCAACACATCTGAATAGACAAAATAATCTACCTCATCACCTTCTAAATCATAAAGTGAGCGAGCAAATTCTTTCTCGAAATCGATTCTAGCTTGCGTAAATGGCTCTTTTGATATTTCTATTTTGAATAAATTTCTATTGACAATAGCTTTAGAAAGATGTGCTAAAATCTTATCAGAATCATTTTGCCATTCTTTTATTGCGCCTAAAATATCGTAATCATCTAATTGCGCAAAGCAATCTAAAACTTTTGGATTCTGCTCAAAATCTTCTTTAGTTACATCATTTTCTAAGAAAAATTTCAAAGCAGTACTGGCGAAAACAGGATGACCATTTTTCACTAATCGCTTAGCTCTTCGCAAAGCATGAATCAACATGTACTCAGCAACAACAACCGTTTTATGAAGATAAACTTGCCAATACATCAATCTTCGAGCAACGATAAATTTCTCGATGGAATAGATTCCTTTTTCTTCTAAAACCAAATTTCCTTCATGCACATTAATCATTTCAATCAAACGATCGGAACCAATTATTCCTTCGCTTACACCTGAATAAAAGCTGTCGCGATTCAAATAATCTAAGCGATCCATATCTAATTGACTGGAAACCAATTGATGTAAAAACGGTTTAGAATATGTGTTGTTAAAAATCAAAAGCGCACGACTTAAATCATCACCGAATTCTTTACTGATGCGCTCAATGAAATAACCAGAAATCTTTTCATGGCTAACCCCACAAACAATATCGTATTCCAACGCATGACTAAAAGGTCCGTGGCCAATGTCGTGCAATAAAATCGCCAAATTAACTGCGCGTTCTTCTTCTAGTGTGATTTCATGACCTTTACGTCGAATCGTTGCAACGGCTTGCGTCATTAAATGCATTGCCCCTAAAACATGATGGAAACGCGTGTGAATTGCACCTGGATAAACCAAATGACTTAGTCCCAATTGCATGATTCTACGAAGACGTTGCATATAAGGATGTTCGATGACATCAAAAATAAATTCGTCGGGAATCGAAATAAAACCATAAACCGGGTCGTTTACTATTTTCTTCTTGTTATTTCTGTTTAAATTAGGTCGCAAGTGAGTAACTTTAAATTTCTATTCAAAACTATTAAAAATAAGACAAATGCAGGGTAAAATTCTTTGGGCTGACGATGAAATTGAGTTGTTGAAACCACATATTCTATTTTTAGAATCAAAAGGTTATAGTGTTGACCCTGTCACTAACGGGATGGATGCAATAGATAAGGTGCAAGAAAAATCCTACGACATCATTTTCTTGGATGAAAATATGCCTGGAATTTCCGGCTTAGAAGCACTAGCTAAAATAAAGGAAATCAACCCATTGGTTCCAGTGGTAATGATTACAAAAAGTGAGGAAGAATATATAATGGAAGAAGCAATCGGTAGCAAAATTGCCGATTATTTGATTAAACCTGTCAATCCAAATCAGATTTTATTGAGCATCAAAAAGAATTTGGACCACAGTAAATTAGTATCGCAAAAAACGAATTCCAACTATCAACAAGATTTTCGCCAGTTGGGAATGTTACTAAATGGTCGTTTAGATGCACAAGAATGGAGCGATTTATACGCAAAATTGGTTTTTTGGGAATTGGAATTGGATAAAATTGAGGATTCTGGGATGCGTGAAATCTTGGAAATGCAGAAAAAAGAAGCCAATCACTTGTTTGCAGATTTCATTGAAGACAATTATTTGGATTGGATGAATGGAACAGGAGACGCTCCGCAAATGATTCATTCCTTGATTAAAGATAAAATCGCACCGAAAATTGGCAAGGAACAACTCGCAGTTTTAGTTATCGATAATTTGCGCTTTGACCAATGGAAAATGGTAGAACCGATTTTTACAAAATACTTTGTGAAAGAAGAAGAAGAAATCATTTACTCCATTTTACCAACCGCAACTCACTATGCTCGAAATGCATTTTTTGCTGGAATAATGCCTTCAGAAATAGAAAAAAAGTTCCCAAATCTGTGGAAAAATGAAGAAGATGTAGGCGGAAAAAACTTGCACGAAAAAGACTTTTTGGAAGCGAATTTGAAACGTTTAGGAAAGAACGTAAAATGGTCGTATCATAAAATTACAAACGTTGAGGCAGGAAAAAAATTAGGCGATAATTTCAATACCATCAAAGATAATGACGTGAATTTTATCGTTTACAATTTCGTCGATATGCTATCTCATGCTCGTACAGAAATGGAAGTGATTCGTGAATTGGCTGAAAACGAAGCTGCTTACCGTTCGATTACTGTTTCTTGGTTGGAGCATTCTCCCCTACTCGATATAATTAAGAAAATTGCCGATGCTGGAATGCGTTTAGTAATTACAACCGACCACGGAACGATTCGCGTAAAAAATCCAGTGAAAATTGTAGGTGAACGTAATACGAATACTAACCTTCGTTACAAAGCTGGACGTGGTTTGAATTACAATGCCAAAGAAGTTTTCGTGGTTCGAAATCCGCAGGAGGCATTTTTGCCAAAAATCAAAATGTCAGCTGAGTTTGTCTTTGCCCGCGAACAAGATTTCTTTGTGTATCCCAATAATTACAATCATTTCGTGAATTATTATAGCGACACCTTCCAACATGGAGGGATTTCTTTGGAAGAATTGTTGATTCCGTATATTGTGATGAAAGCAAGGAAGTAGTAATTTTGTTAAGAGCATGCAATTAACTATGAGATGAATCATCTACTTTTATTCATTAAATCACAATACAGGTTTCGTTATAGATTGTTCTCAAAAGAAATTTAAAATTAAGTTCAAAATTGAGTTAAATAGTGATTTAATTAATAAACAAGCTATTAAGGCTACATAAATCGACTTTAGAAGTTTTATCTTATTTTCAAACTTTGCAAAAAAATTGCTTATACATATTGGTTTAGATTTTAAAAAGTAACGTTTTTAACCATCAAAAAAAACTAAATGATTGTTTATTAATACTAATTTTTACCAATAATTCTTAATTGTTAGAAAATAAGCCGAACTAAATTTCGTTGGTAGTTTGAAAGTACTTACCTTTATTCTCACAAAAATTCAAATATGTTCGATGACGACGAAGATGACTTTTCTGATAGCAATTTAAATGAAGACCTCGAGCAATTTGAAGCACATTTAAAAGGAAAAACAATTGGCTTTTTGGATAGTGATAGATTAGAAGCAATAATCGATCATTATATTATTAATGGTCAATATTCGAAAGCGAAATCCGCAGCAGACCACGGAGTTTATCACTTTCAATATAATCCAGTTTTTACACTTCGTAAAGCACAAGCAATGAGTGGAATGGGTCTTTTGAACGATGCTTTAGAATTAATGAATCAAATTGAAAAAACGAATTTTGATAATCCAGAAGTTTACTTAACAAAAGCAGCACTTTTTAGTCAGTTACGCGATTCAAAAAACGCAATCCGTTATTTTCGGTTAGCAATTAATCTGTGTGAACCAGAAGATCGCGATGAGATTTTTCTGGATATCGCAATGGAATATCAAAACTTAAATCAATTTAAAGAAGCCATTGAAGTTTTAAAAGAAGCAATACGTATTAATTCGAGCAATGAAGGAGCATTATATGAAATTGCTTATTGCTATGATCGTTTAGGGGATTATCAACAAGCGATTAATTGTTACACTTCTTTCATTGATGAAAATCCGTATTCTTTTACTGCTTGGTATAATTTAGGAAACGCATATAGTAAATCTGAGAATTTTGAGCGTTCAATTTGGGCTTATGAATATTCCATTTTGATAAATTCGGATTTTGGTCCAACCCATTTCAATGTTGGAAATGCTTTTCTAACTATGGAAAAATACCACAAAGCACTAGAGCATTTTCATGAATGTATTCGTTTAGACGGTGAAGACGCGATGGCTTTATGTTATATAGGAGAAGCTCATGAACAATTAAATGAATTAGACTTAGCAAAACATTTTTACAAGCGCAGCCTTGAGTTAGCACCTCTATTACCTGAAGGTTGGCTTGGTCTTGGAATCGTTGAGGATTTGATGGGTAACACACGTGAGGGAATTATTATGATTCACAAAGCGCTTGAATTTGACCCAGAAAATGCTGGAATTCATCATGTTTTGGCTGGTGCTTATGAAAAAATTGATGAAATTGACATTGCAATAGAACATTACGAAGAATCTTTGTTGATGGATCCCACAGACGAAGATTGTTTATCCGATTATATAGAATTATTAACCGACAAATCACCTATAGAAGCTTTTGACCGATTACGTCAATTCATGAATGAAACGGAGGAGGAAAATGAAATTGCTTGTGTTTTAGAAGTGAATCTAAATTGGCTTTTGGGACAAAAAGAAAACGCGATTCGTTTATTCGCAAGTTGTGTAGAAGGAAATCAACTAAAAGCGAAAAGCATTTTTGAAATCAATCCCAGCTTATTGGATATTCCTGATTTTGTTAATTTAGCCGAATAATTTAAACATGAATTTTACTTTACCATTTATACCTGAACGAAGTGCTAAACCACGTAACAAGGGAGTAACAATGATGATGGATAAAGGTCTTGGATTGAAAGAAACTGAGCACTTTATTGAAGCATCTGGACATTTAACAGACATCGTTAAATTCGGATTTGGGACTTCGTTCGTAACCCCAAACTTTGAAGAGAAATTAAAATTATACAAGGAGGCTGGTATTCGTCCATACCTCGGAGGAACACTCTTTGAAGCTTTTTATGCTCGTGGTAAATTTGAAGACTACTTGCGTGTTTTAGATAAATACGATTTAGATTTGGCTGAAGTTTCTGATGGCTCAATTATCATTCCTCACAATGAAAAATGTAAGCTAATCAAACGTATGTCAAAAGATCGTCGCGTAATGTCGGAGGTCGGATCTAAAGACTCTGGGATCATTATTTCTCCTGCAAAATGGGTACGATTGATGAAAGCGGAATTAGATGCTGGAAGTTGGAAAGTAATTGCAGAAGGTCGTGAGGCAGGAAATGTTGGAGTTTTTAGACCTAACGGAACAGCCCATACACTTTTGATTAACCGAATTATTGCTAAAGTAGCTCCAGAAGATATTTTATGGGAAGCACCACAAAAAAACCAACAAGTTTGGTTTATCAAATTATTTGGTGCGGAAGTAAATCTCGGAAATATTGCACCTAATGATATTATTCCATTGGAGACTTTGAGATTAGGTCTACGTGGTGACACTTTCTTTGATTTTTTACCAAAAGATTATGCTGATCGTTTGAAACAAGTAAACGACGATAATGACATTGAGACTGAAGAATAACTTTTTAATATATCTAACTAAATATTAAAAAACGCGACTTCGAGCGCCTCAATCTGCGTTTTTTCTTTTTCTGAAGTTCTCCGATAGTCACGATTATTATTTATTTAAGAAATGACAATTAAAGCTGACGATAAAAATTTATTGTTTTCGAAAAAACTTGTGCTTTCTGGTCATAGTGGTGCAATATATGCTTTAGCTTTTGATGATGAATTCATTTATTCCGCGTCAGCAGATAAATATGTCACACGTTGGGATTTAGTTCTTGGAACCCAAGATAAGTTTGCAATAAAGTTCTCTAATTCTCCTTATTCGATTTGTCTTTTTGATTCACATAGCAAGTTGGCTGTTGGATTAGATAACGGGAATCTTCATTTTTTCGAATTAAAAAATCGTAAAGAATTAAAATTCTACATTCAGCATAAAACAGGAATTTTTAGTATTCTTGAAAATTCTGCAAAGAAGCATTTATATTCAACAGATGCGGATGGAAACCTTGCTATTTGGAATACTGAAAACTACGATTTACAACTTTTCCTTCCTTTTGATTGCGGTAAAATCAGACGAATGTGTTTGGATGAAACTGGTTCTAAACTATTTTTAGCTTGCCAAGATGGCTACGTTCGAATTTTGGAAACCGAATATTTTAATCAAATAGGTGAATTTTATGCACATGAAAATGGCGTAACAAGTTTAGCGTTTATTACTGAAAACAACCAGCTTATTACGGGAGGAAAGGATGCCATTCTCAGAATTTGGAATCTTGAAACGATGCAGCAAATCAAAGCAATTCCAGCGCATAATTTTGTGATTTATGATATTCAGTTTATAAATTCAGATGAATTTATAACCGTAAGTCGGGATAAAAGCATCAAAATTTGGTCCGTAAATAATTTGGGCGTCACTCAAAAAATAGAATTCAAAAATGGCGGACACATCCATTCTGTCAACAAAATTCAACAGCTAAACGCAACAACTTTCGCTACTTGTAGTGATGATAAACGAATAATTATTTGGGAGAAAGCAGTTACTAATTAACTTATTTATTCGAATACTAAAATGTCAAAGTATCGCCATTTTGAAATCCAGTCACAAAAATGGAGTCAGAAGATTCGCCAATAATCTGGTACTTTTTCTCTATTTTTTTATTATTTCTCAATACAAAAATCTTATTTTTCTTTAAACGCGATTTATCAATAGCAAAACACAACGATTTCATATTACTGTTTAAACTAACGAGTACTTTCTGACCAGAAAATAGTTCTTTTTTTTCAGCTCCAACAATAGAATAGAACAATTCTATTGTCTGATTAAGTGTATCTATATAGTTTGAAATTCGATTTAGTTTGCCTTGACAAAGCAAAGTACCAATTTGATTTGAAATAGCTATATAACTTGATTCTTTATATGCCCTCAAATTCGAAACTGGAACTTTTGTTTTTAATATTAGATTATTTGATTTTGAAATCTTGGCAACACTTGAACCTTTTTGCACATTCATTCCTGGTAAAGAATAAACTTCGGTTACTATCCCGTCAAAAGGTGCTAGAAAAATATAATTAGACATTTTCTTTTCTAAACTTTTAATATTCAAATAGTTTGATAAAATAGTTGATTCAATGATGAATAATTTTTCTTCATTCGAAGCTATTTCAGGGAATTCTGGTAACCGATGCACCATTGAAAATTCATTCAAAAAAAGCTGCCATTTTGATTTTTCAGATTGAAAATTACTTTCAATAAAATGTATTTGTTCTAAAATAAGCTTGGCCAAACTTGATTTCTGAGCACAAATCGAATGAAAAAGCTCCTCAGAATCTATTTTATAAAGCAGTTGATTAAATTTAAACTTAGTTCCTTGTTTTAATTCAATATCCCCAGCTTCCAATCTACCTTCAACATTAAAAAAAACGGACATATCCAAGTTTTGAGAAATTTGTCCTTCAGTAGAAAAATTTAAAGCTCGTAATTCATTTTTAACAACTAAAAAATTATCTGTTTGATTGACGAGGTATCGTTTCTCCTTTTTAATATGTTTTTCATCATCTGAAAGGAAAAGCCAATAAATGAGTGTAGTTATCAATAAAAAGAAACAAACTAAAATGACTTTTTTTCTTTTCATAAAATTAGATTTATAAATAAAAGTATTTTATTATTCGCAATTAATAATTGATTTTATTCGATCTATAATTTACATCAATTTTTCGTGTAACCATATTGTTAAATTTCGTACACAAAACTTGCACGCTTTAATTAAAGTAATACATTTGCAAATGTAACTGAGGTGGCGAAGCCATGCAATATAGTTTCACAAATACAGTAAGTAATTGTTAGACATAATTATCACTTCCAAAACTAGAGTTAAAATTTTACTCAAGTTTTTTTTGAATCCTGAAACAAAAACGCATATTAGAGCTCTTGCATCCGAGTTAAACGAGTCATCAAATGCAGTAAGATTAGAATTGAATCGTTTATTAGAGGCTAAAATGTTGAATTCTGAACGTTCATCCAATAAAATTTTATTTCGGGTGAACGAAAACCACCCGCTATATAGTCCTGTACGTGAAATGATACAAAAGCACGTTGGCGTTGATGAGATTATTCAAAATGTTATTCGAGGTTTAGGTGAAGTAAAAAAAATTTACTTAACCGGTTCTTTAGCTAAAGGTCTTTCGACAGAAATAATTGATATTATGCTAATTGGCAACATCAATGCTCACTATTTAGTTGAAACAATCGAAAAACTTCAATTTGCACTTTCCAAGAAAATTAGGTTTGTGACCTTCACAGAAGAAGAATCAAATGATAAAAATTTCGATTGTGAAGATTTTGTTTTAATTTTCGAGAAATGAGTGCTGTTGAATTGGAAAAAAATTGGCTTGCTATTTACACAAAC
This sequence comes from Chitinophaga pinensis, assembly GCA_943324565.2. Taxonomy (GTDB): domain Bacteria; phylum Bacteroidota; class Bacteroidia; order Flavobacteriales_D; family Crocinitomicaceae; genus UBA952. Next base: position 8,676 of record CALPMC020000097.1, read on the forward strand.
TCTCGAGCAGAAAAAAAAGTAGAGGAAAGACTAATTAAAGAAGGAATTGAAGCTTATTGTCCTACCTATACTACTGTTAAACAATGGAGTGACAGAAAGAAAAAAGTAATTCTACCATTAATACCAAGTTATGTTTTTGTTAAGGTCGACATAAAGGAAAGACAAAAGGTACTAATGTCCCAAGGTGTTTTAAATTATGTTTATTGGCAAGGTAAGCCAGCTGTAATACGAGATAAAGAGATTGCTATACTTCAAAATCAATTGACAAATAGAGTAATACCTGAGGGAAAAGTTGGCGATTTTATACAGATCAAAGATGGCGTTTTTAAAGGTTTGGAGGGGACTATTAAAGAAATTCAAACAAACAAAACAATTATTACGTTGGAAAGTCTTGGAATTACCATTCATTTATCATCACTATAAATTATTAGAAAAATTTTAGATTAATGGAAGAAAACTGGACAGAGGTAATTGAGCCTAACAAATCATTGTTCAATCTTAATTTTAAAGAATTGTGGAAATACCGCGATTTGATTTTAATATTTGTACGTCGTGATATTGTTTCTGTTTATAAACAAACCGTTTTAGGACCACTTTGGTTTTTCTTAGGACCATTGTTTACAGTTTTCACATTTGTATTTGTTTTTAGCCAAATTGCGAAAATTTCAACAGATAATATCCCTGCTCCTCTATTTTATTTGGCGGGAACAACCTTATGGAATTACTTTCAAGCATGCTTATCCGGAACTTCAAGCACTTTCATTAGTAACGCTGGGATTTTTGGAAAAGTATATTTTCCGAGACTTGTTTCACCTATTTCAATGGTAATTTCTAATTTATTAAAATTTGGAATTCAATTGTTGATGTTTTTATGTTTTTGGGGCTATTATTATTACAAAGGCAGTATTTCACCAAATATTTACATTTTATTGTTACCGTTTCTAATACTTTTAATGGGTGCAATGGCGCTAGGAATTGGAATTATTATATCATCTCTTACAACTAAATATAGAGATTTAACCTATTTTATTGGTTTTGGAATTTCTTTATTGATGTATGCTACTCCAGTTATTTACCCGATCTCAGCAATTCCAGATATGTACAAATCAGTAGTTACATATAACCCAATTGCCCCGATTATTGAAACATTTCGCTACGGCTTTACAGGCTCTGGTTATTTTACTTGGAACGGATTAATTTATAGTTCAGTTTTTACAATTATCGTGTTATTCATAGGAACAATTCTTTTCAATAAAATTGAAAGAACATTCATGGATACAGTCTGATTAATGTTTTATTAACAGACCAAAAAATAGAAAATGACAGTAATTAAAGTCGAAAATTTATACAAACAATACAGACTAGGTCAGGTAGGAAGTGGCACACTAAAAGATGACTTTTCTAGGTGGGTTGCCAGTTTAAGAGGAAAAGAAGACCCTCTTTTGAAAATAGGAGAAGTAAATGACAGAACAGTAGTTGGAGAAAGCGATTATGTATTATCTCTGCGAGACATTAATTTTGAAGTAAATGAAGGCGAAGTTCTTGGAATTATCGGAAAAAACGGAGCAGGAAAATCTACACTATTAAAAGTATTATCAAAAGTTACAGCTCCTTCATCTGGACAAATTAAAATAAAAGGTAGAGTCGCTTCTTTATTAGAGGTTGGTACAGGTTTCCATCCTGAATTAACAGGTAGGGAGAATATATACCTTAATGGTGCCATTCTTGGTATGAGTAGACAAGAAATCACTCGAAAACTTGATGAAATAATCGATTTTGCGGGAATAGAACGCTATGTTGAAACACCCGTTAAAAGATACTCTTCTGGAATGTATGTTCGATTGGCATTTGCAGTAGCTGCACACCTTGAACCAGAAATTCTTATTGTTGATGAAGTTTTAGCGGTAGGTGATGCTGAATTTCAACAAAAAGCAATTGGTAAAATGCAAGCAGTAAGCAAACAGCAAGGCCGAACAGTCTTGTTTGTTAGCCACAATATGGATGCTATTTCCAGGTTGTGTACAAATTGTTTGTTTTTAAAAAATGGAAGTCTTGAATATAAAGGATTGACAGATGATGTAATTCAAAAATACATTGGCTCTGAAACAAAAATAGTTTCTAATCTAGCGTATGATATTAACAATGCTCCTGGTAATGAATTAGTTCGATTAAGAGAAGTACAAGTTATAGACGAACATTTTCAATCGAAATTGAACTTTCGAATAGATGAAAAAGTAGGGATTAACTTCAAATTTGAAGTGTTAAAAGAAACGAATGACTTAATTAGTGGTTTTAATTTGTATAATCAATTAGATGTTCACATATTAAGTTCACATGATACATTGAATGCAGGAAAAACTTTTTCTCCAGGAATTTATAGTGTAACTGTTTGGCT
>CALPMC020000098.1 GCA_943324565.2 Chitinophaga pinensis
CGTCAGGAAAGTCAGCTAAAAAGGTTATAATTGTCATATTCAGTGATTTATTGACAAATATATACTCGACTTGACGTAATCTATTTACGTTCTTAGTATTTACTGGTACGATTGCGGACACTCAATAAAACTTTCATAAATTTCCATTTTACAACATCTTAGAAGCCTGATATAATTTCAGTTCATCCCACGAAATTTGATCACCTAATTCATCTTTGATTTTTGACAAAGAACTTAACTCTCTGTTTTCCAGTAATTCTTGAAGTTCGTTTATGCGGTGTTGTTCCATGATGTCCGCTAATTCAATTTTTTCGGCTTTCAGTAATTGTACAAAATGGCTATTGATTGTTCCTTGCGACAATTGGCGAGAACGTGCGATTTCTTCCAATGTGTTTCCAGCGTGCAATAATTCTAAAGTTAAATCGTAAGTTGATTTCTTCGTTTCTAAGTTTAATTTCTTTTGCGTGCGGTTCACTTTAAATTCTATTTCTTCTGCGTTCGAAATCAACGTAGTACTTGCTTTTTGTCGAAATTCATTTTGAATCACAGCGATTTTAGAAAGCTTGTAATTGTCTATTTCACTCGTTTTATAAAGTGATTTTGTGATTTCCTTGCCGTTAACGATTGCTTCAAAGAAGAGTTTCAATTTCTTTAATCCTAGAATTACCTTCAACAAACCCTCACTCAAAGGTTCAATTTCGTCGATGATTTGCTTCGTTTTTTTAATTAGTTGTAATTCCAATAATTTGCGATAGGTGTCCGTAAGAACAGGGTCAAGAATATCGAAAAAATAAACATACGCTGCTTCAATTCGCTGTTGGATAAAGTTTAAATCGGGCGCTTGAACTTGAAAAAGTGATTCTATTTGACGTCTGAATTTACTTGCTGCCTCATTTGTTTTATCTAATTCAGCTAAAGTTCGTTTGGCCCAATCGGTGTGTTTTGCTTTCTCGGATTTAGGTGCTGCAACATTGTAAGAAGAAGTATGTACCGTCCAAAGCGTAAACAAATGGTACCAATCAAAACTTTGAAGAATTTGCGTTTTTAGGTAGATCAAAGTGTCTAAGCTTAAGGAATTACTCAGCTTTTCTTTATCTGCTTTTGTTTTAGCATAATCCATCATTTGTTGGTCGTTGGCAATTCCTTTAATTTGCAAAGGTTTCAATAGTACCAAACCGTTTAAAGAAGTTAATCGGGAAAAAGCCACATAAGCTTGACCAGGCGCAAAAGCATCTGAAACGTCCAAAATTGCTTTTTCAAAGGTTAATCCTTGACTTTTATGTACGGTAATTGCCCAAGCTAGTTTAATCGGATAATGCACAAAAGTTCCAAGCACTTCTTCTTTGATTTCTTGCGAATTTTCATCCAACGAATATTTGATGTTAGACCATTCATACTTTTCAATGGAAATTTTCTTCTTTTCTTCAGGGAATGAAACAACAATCTCTTCTGGGTGCAAGGAATCTATAAAACCCATTTTTCCGTTATAAAATTGCTTGTCAAACGAAATGTCGTTTTTGATAAACATAATCTGTGCTCCCACTTTCAATTCCATTCGAGGTTCGATTGGAAAAAGATGTGGAGGAAATTCGCCTTCAATTTCTGCTTCGTAAAAATGTGATTTTTCTTCCAATGACGCCAATTCGCGCGTGTTCATTTCGTCCGCTTTATAATTGTGCGTCGTCAAAGTGATATAACCTTTTCGTTCGGTTGAAGTTAAATCTGTCCGAATATTTTTATTGATAAGTTCTAAATCTGCTTGAGTGATTTGATTGTTCCGCAAGTTATTCAACAACGAAATAAAAGTTTGGTCATCTTGACGGTAAATTTTTTCCAATTCGATATAAAGTGGTTGTTCTTCTTGGACGACGTGCGAATTAAAAAAATGAACGCCTCGATAGTATAATTTCAACAATTCCCATTCGTCATTTTTCACAACTGGCGGAAGCTGATGCAAATCTCCAATGAATAAAACTTGTACACCACCAAAAGGAAAATTATTTCTTCTGATGGAGCGCAAGGTCCAATCCATTGCATCTAGTAAATCTGCACGGAGCATACTCACCTCATCAATAATCAATAATTCCAAGCTTCGAATCAAGGCAATGCGACGTTGATTCATTCTGAAATGTCGATTTAAAGTGCTTTTATTTTCAACATTAACAGCAACTCCAATCGATGGTGTTTTGAAATCGGGAATAAAACTTCCAAAAGGCAATTGAAAAAAGGAATGGATGGTCACTCCACCGGCGTTTAAAGCTGCAATTCCAGTTGGGGCAACAATCACTGTGTTTTTATGCGTTGAACTAACAATTTTTCTAAGCAAAGTTGTTTTACCAGTTCCAGCTTTTCCAGTTAAAAAAATAGACCTGTTTGTTTGATTGATAAAGCGTTCTGTAAAGGTTCCAGGGTCTAAAGTTGGGGTTTGTGTCTGTGTGTTCATATATTGAAGATACGAAAAAAAGTCAGTTAGATGCAAGTGGCTTTTATTTTTTTTCTTTGAATTTATTGAAACTTAACCCACTCCGATCTAATTTTTGAAAATTATTCTAGAATATTTTAAAAATCAAAATTCTACGTGTTATCGAATCGTTATGCTAATCAAAAAGCTCTTAATACAAGCTTAACTTTGACTTAATTTCAGCGTTACGTTACTGACGTTACTTTGCACTGAAATTAAACACAGCAGAAATGTCACTTTTAAAACATCTTTACTTCTTCCTTTTTATCTCGATAAGCTCCATATCTTTAGCACAAACTGCTTCTATTACAGGTAAAATTCAAAACTCAAAATCTAAAGAAACAGTTGACGGAGCCAAAATTATTGTCATCGGAACTGGAAAAGGAACTTTAAGTGATACAGAAGGTAATTTCACAATTAAAGGTCTAGCTGCTGGAAAATATTCTCTTGAGATAAGATCTGTTTCCTACAATACTCTAATTCTTCAAGATGTTAAATTAAAAGAAGGAGAAGAATTTAAGATAACGATTCCTTTGGATGAAATAGTTTTAGACTTAGGTCCAATAACAGTTACGGCGAAAGTAAACAAAGAATCAACAACTGAATTGATAAGAATGCAAAGAAATAGTGCAACAGTTGTCGACGGTATCAACGCTGAAACTTTCAAGAAAACGCCAGATTCAAAAGCTTCTGATGTGTTTAAACGAATTACAGGTGCAAGTGTACAAGACAATAAATTTGTTGTAATTCGTGGCTTGAATGACCGATATAATTTTGGTTTAATCAACGGTGCACCGCTTCCAAGTTCTGAAAGTGATCGCAAAGCCTTTTCATTTGATCTTTTTCCATCAAATATGTTGGATAATTTAATTATTTCAAAAACCGCAACTCCAGATTTTCCTGGAGAATTTGCAGGAGGGGTTATTGATATTAGTACTTCTGAACCAAAGGAAAAAGATTTTCAATCGATTCAAATTGGTGGGTCTTTCAATACCATTTCTACTTTTAGAAAATTCGAAACATATGATGGTAGCAAAACAGATTTTTTAGGTTTTGGTCAAGGTGCTCGTGGTTTATCAACAGAAATTCCTACAACAGCTGATTATGCTAACTTAAATAAGGTTGATAAAGCGAATTATGCTAAATTATTAACTCCAGCTTGGATAACAAAAGACAAGATTGCATTACCGAACCTAAGTTTACAATATTCTTTAGGAAAAACCTATAAATTAGGAAATGAGAAATCAGTAGGTTTTGTTGCAGCGTATTCCTACCAAAATAACAATTCTATTTATTCTCAAGTAAGAAGAGAATTTGAAGAACAAGCAACTGAGGTAATAACTAAATCAGTTTTAAATGATACCGTTTATAACAATTCAGTTTTGAATGCTGGAATGTTAAATTTTAAGTTCACTTTAAATCCGAAAAGTAACATCTACTTTAAAAATATGTATTCTGTAAGTTCTGAGGACAAGGTAAACATCCGAAGAGGTACACGAGAATTAGATAGTGACCCAAAGCAATTTGATAGATCTACCAATTTCTGGTACACGCAAAACAACCTTTATACTACTCAGCTTTACGGAAAACACGAACAGGAAAAAAGTAAAATCAATTGGAATTTAGGATTTAGCAATGTTACACGCCAAATTCCTAATTTAAGAAGGATAGTTTATAGAAAACAGGCTTCAACAGAAGCTGATACGACTGAAGAATATTTAGCGATAATACAAGCAAATGGAACCATACCAACAGCAGCTGGAAATATGTTTTGGTCAAATTCAAGCGAACAAATTTACAGTGCCAAATACGACTATTCTCGTCAACTAGACTTTGGCGTTTTCAAAAATGAATTGAAAATAGGTGGAATGCACTCTTTTAGAAATAAAGATTTCACGTCAAGAAATTTTGGTTTTTCTCAATATAAACCAAACGGAAGTAGCTTTAACAGTGATTTGTTATTACTTCCTGCTGATCAAATTTTCAATGCAGAAAACTTAGGCTTATTAGAAAATGGACAAGGCGGTTTTAAATTAGATGAGGCAACAAATGTGGACGACAACTATCAAGCTTCTTCTTTTTTAAACGCTGGATTTTTAATGTTAGATTCAAAGATTGCTGAAAAATTAAGAGTGGTGGGTGGAGCTCGATTAGAATCTTACAATCAAGTTTTTAATTACATCGAATTTGGTTCGAATCAAGCACAAAGAATCGATACTACTGTAACAGATATTTTACCGTCGGTGAATTTAATTTATTCAATGAATAAAAAAATGAATTTTAGAGCTAGTTTTTATCAAACCGTATCGCGTCCTGAGTTTAGAGAATTAGCTCCATTTACTTTTTACAATTTCGTAATTGACAATATTATTTCTGGCTCACCGACACTACAAAGAGCGAAAATATCGAATGCTGACTTACGTTATGAATTTTTTCCAGGTGCTGGACAAATTATCAGTGTTTCAGGATTCTATAAAAAGTTTACTAATCCAATTGAGTTAATCAACAGAACAGGAACTTCAGGAGCACCAGAATTATATTATACAAATGTGGCTGGAGCAACTAGTTATGGTGTTGAAGCAGAATACAGAATGAATTTAGGAATGTTCAAAAAGAAAGATTCTACCTCGTTCTTAAAACAAATCACGTTATATGCCAATGCTTCTTTGATTCGTTCAAAAGTTGATTTGGATTCTATCGTTGGTTCAGAGATTGATCGTCCACTTCAAGGTCAATCACCATACATTGCAAATGCGGGTATATTTTTCACAAATAAAAAAGGTGACTTATCAGTTAGCGCTTCTTATAACGTTGTTGGACAAAGAATTTATATCGTTGGAAACGTTCAAGAACCAAGCGTTTGGGAAAATGGAAGAAATGTAATCGATTTCCAAATTGCCAAAACATTCAACGAGAAATTTGAATTAAAATTAAATATTAAGGATTTACTAGCACAGGAATTGGTGTTTTTTCAAGACTTAAATGGTAATAAAAAATATGATTTAGGAACAGATAATGCTTGGCAAGAAGTTCAATTTGGACAAACAATTTCTGTTTCACTTAAGTATAATTTTTAAACTTACCGAACGTCAAAAGTTATTTAATTATCTTACCTAACTTAAGAATTTGTTTTTTTAATTAGTGCTTTGTAACAAAAACCCAAATTTCAATTTAGAAACGTAGGTTATAAATGCTTTGAATTCAAATTCTCAATAATCTTTGCTTGAATTTTTTTGAATAACTCAGGATCTTGAGCATAGTAATCGAAGCTTTTGGAAAACTGCTTTTTGTTAGTATTAAAGCGTTTATATATAACTTCGACGGAAGAATCTAAAGCTGCTTTATAAACACTTGGACTTCCATATTTAGATTGGTAATAATTTTCAAGGAGCATCACTTCTTGCAACACTTCTGTCATTTTTTCTTCATCAAGAATACCTTTAGGATCATTTGAAGAACATGAAAAGAGACCCAAGGTCAATAAAAGCGCGACTAAAACTTTCATAGTTGAGATTAAACCTTAAAAAGTAATCTTTCTCCCATACCTACTTCTTGAATTTTTCCGTTTGCCCACACTAAATTTCCATTCACAAATGTTGAATCGATACTGTGCGAAAAAACTTCTCCTTCAAATGGCGACCATCCACATTTATACAAACATTGTTCTTTGGTAACGACTGTTGCTTTGTTTGGGTCAACAATCACGATATCCGCTTTATAGCCTTCACGAATGAAACCTCTATCTTCAATTCTAAATAAAATTGCAGGATTGTGAGCCGTTTTTTGAACTAATTGTTCCAAGCTAATCATTCCTTGTTTAGATTTCTCCAATAAAGCTATCAAAGCATGTTGAACCAAAGGACCACCTGATGGAGCTTTTGTATAAACTTGAGCTTTCTCCTCTAAAGTATGAGGCGCATGATCAGTTGCAATCACATCAATGCGATTATCTATTAAGGCTTCCCATAATCCCTTTCTGTCTTCAGCAGATTTAACAGCAGGATTCCATTTTATAAAATTACCTTTCGTAGCATAATCTGCATCTGAAAACCACAAATGATGAACGCATACTTCAGCAGTTATTTTCTTTTGCTCTAATGGAAGCGTATTTTCAAATAAATCTAATTCTTTTGCCGTTGAAATATGGAAAACGTGTAATCGTGCTCCCGTTCTTTTCGCAAGATCAATCACCTTAACTGTTGATTTATAGCATGCTTCCACACTTCTAATTTCAGGGTGAAAACGAACAGGAATATCATCTCCGTATTCAGCTTTAAAACGTTCTAAATTCGTTTTTACTGTTGTTTCATCTTCGCTATGAACGGCAATTAATAAATTTGTATTGGAGAAAATCTTTTCTAAAGAAGCTGAACTATCCACCAACATATCGCCAGTTGAGGAACCTAAAAACAACTTTAAGCCTGCAACATTTCTTGGATTGGTTTTTAAAATCTCTTCTAAATTATCATTCGTTCCGCCCATCATGAATGAATAATTCGCGATAGATGTTTTTGATGCAATTACGTATTTATCTTCAAGAAAAGCTTGAGTTACTGCATTTGGAACTGTATTCGGTTGTTCAATGAAAGATGTAATTCCTCCTGCAACAGCTGCGCGTGATTCTGTTGCGATTGTTGCTTTATGCGTTAATCCAGGCTCGCGAAAATGCACTTGGTCGTCAATAAAACCAGGTAAAATGTATTTTCCTTCAACGTTTATTTCTGTATAATTTTCAGAAATAGAAAGCGATGAACCAATTTTTTCAATTTTCCCATCTTTTAAAAAAACATCACCCTGAAATCGCTTGGATTCGTTGATGATTAAACCATTTCGCAACAAATAATTCATATGTTTTTAATTTTATTTTTAATGGTCATATGCAATCGCCAATAAATTTCATCCGCCGCGTCGGATTGATTGTGACGCATCTGGTTATGGCTTATTTCATAACTTCATTTTTTTCATATTCCATACACCCCAAAAGGCTTCTTTAAAAATTCCAGTACTCATTTTTGATTCGCCGTACAATCTATCTATAAACGTAATTGGAATTTCTTTTACTTTAAATCCGTGTTTCAAAGCGGCATATTTCATACAAATTTGAAATGCATACCCTTTAAAATTAATATTGTCCAATTGGATGGTTTCTAGTACGTTCTTTTTATAACATTTGAACCCAGCTGTGGTATCTTTTATTGAAATCCAAAGAATCAAGCGAACATATACACTAGCGAAGTAAGACATTAATAATCGTTTTCTATCCCAATTTTCAACTTTTCCACCTGGAACATAACGCGAACCAATGACTAAATCAGCACCTTTTAAACAAGCTTCACGCAAGCGAATTAAATCTTTCGGATCGTGTGAAAAGTCACAATCCATCTCTACAATCATTGGATACTTTTTAGCAATTGCCCATTTAAACCCATGAATGTAAGCTGTACCTAAGCCCAATTTTCCAGCACGATTTTCTAAATAAATTCGATTAGTATATTTTAATTGTAATTCTATGATTTTTTTTGCTGTACCATCAGGTGAGTTATCATCTATAAAAAGAATGTCGAAAACTTCAGGTAGAGCCATGATTGCGTCCACCATTTTATCAACGTTTTCTACTTCGTTGTAGGTTGGAATAATAACTATTGTATCAGATGTCATAGATGCAAAACGAAATTAAGGAATTAACTCCATTTTAATAGATAAAATTTTCTTTTTACAGAAAATTATGAAAATGAAATTTTTCTTTCCTCAATATCTTCTTTGATAAATTCCCAATATTTACCTCGAAGACAGATTGGATCAAATTCTTCATCTGCTAGACTAAAATTGGTTAAATTTTCAAGAATCGAATTTCTATCGTGGTTAAAGGGATAGCGCTGTTCGTGCAATAACAACATCTCTTCTAAGCTAAATAAGGGAAGTAATTCATGCAAATCCCAAAAGTCTTTTTTGCGACCAAGTCTTTGAATCACATCTAATTTCATAGCTAAAATTTCAGCAATCGTTGCCATTCTAATTCTTTCAAACTCATAAATTGGTTGTATGAATTTATCTGAATAAAAAACATCAAGTTTCACGGCATTATCCTTATTAACGCCTATAAGATAAGATTTTCCCATTCCAGTAGGAATATCAGAAAAATAATCGATGTATGGGAAATTCACATCTAAAAAGATTTCAATAGCTTCAAAATCTATACTTCCATAATTACTATCTGTAAACAAATCAATATCAACAGACACTCGATGACCTAATTGCAGACTTAATGCTGTACCTCCAACTAATCTAAAATCCTCAAATTCTTTAGCCGCCATCAATTTTAAAAGTGTAAACTTCAATAATTCAGTAACGGTAGAATAGTAAAGCATCTTTTATTTATTTTGATAAATTGTATATGGTTTTCCTGTTTGAGACAACAATGCTTTATTCACTACTTCAGTTCCATAAAAAAACACTATTTCCTGCTTTTCTTGGTCATTTCCTCTTTCAAAAATTCTTCTTATCAAAGACTTGTAATGCTTTTGCCAATCAATCATTAATAAATCGGTATCCCAAAAAAGGGATTTTCGGATAACTTCAAGGTTAGGTGTTTGTTTTTCTTGCTTTTTATTTTCTTCTTTAATGTCAAAATAACTCTGAAGGAAAACGTAAGTTCCTTCTTCAAAACCAAGACTTTTTTCAATTTTTAAAGCCAAAGAGATATTTAATTTGCGCTTCCCTTTTGTAATTGCATTTAACGTTTGTGGATGTTCACCAATTGATTGTGCAAACGGTCGTTTTGGTAGCGCTCGTTTTTTCAATTCTCGTTCTAAAATGATACCAGGATGTATGCCTTTATATTTTTCAATATACGTATTCATACAACAAATGTAAACAAAATTGCTTACATAAAAATGAGGCCTGAAAATTCATGTTTAACTTAATGCACAACTACTTTAAGCCACATTGGATTCAATCAGTAAACAATAATAAATGAGAAAGTAGTTATGTTATGTGTAGTAACTTAGGTTTAAAACAAGAATTATAATCTTACACCACCTTCAAAGATATCCCCATTTCAAAAGTCGCAACGATTTCACCATTGGTGTTTTTTGCTATAACATCAATTGTGTCGTTGATGCGTTCACCTGTTTCTATGCTCTTTTTAATCGCTGCCGCTACAACATGCCCTTGATTGCTTTCAAAAAATGTATCCGTTTCAGCGCGTTTTAGAAATTGAGCGTTCATTCCTTTAAATGCAAACGAGACTTTTTTACCGTGCTTTTCAGCGAAGTAAAACACTTGAATTCCTCCCGCAACGTCAGCACCAACAGCCAAGGCTGCAAAATACATCGAGTTCAAATGGTTCTTTGTTCTTCTGCGCAAACGAATTTTCAACTTTACTTGTTCTTCATCAATTTCCAATAATTGAGGACGTACAAAATGCATCATCGGAATTTTGAAAAATCCCAATAGAAACATTTTCCACTGCATACTTTTTAGTGTAACTTCTTTCATTCTTATCCTCCCGTTAATTTTTTGATTTCGTGTAGTTTCATCAATGCTTCAACAGGCGTTAAGGTATTGATATCGATGCTGATTAATTCATCGTGAATATTTTGCAAAACAGGGTCGTTTAATTGGAAGAAACTCAACTGCATATTTGCCGATTCGTTCAAGACTTCTTTCGTTGATTTCTTACCTTTCGAACTATTTCCTACACTCGCATGCGAACTTTCCAAATCTTTCAACACTTGCTCGGCACGTTGCACCACAAAATTTGGCATTCCAGCCATGCGCGCTACGTGAATACCAAAAGAATGGGCACTTCCACCTGGAACTAATTTGCGCAAGAACAATACTTTTTTACCCATTTCCTTCACTGAAACGTTGTAGTTCTTAATACGCTCAAAACGTTTGTGCATTTCGTTCAGTTCGTGGTAATGCGTTGCAAACAAGGTCTTACTTTTCGCTTTGGGATTTTCGTGCAAAAATTCAGCAATCGCCCAAGCAATCGAAATTCCGTCATACGTGCTTGTTCCACGACCAATTTCATCCAATAAAATCAAACTTCGGTCGGAAATATTATTCAAAATACTCGCCGTTTCATTCATCTCCACCATAAACGTTGATTCACCAGAAGAAATGTTGTCCGAAGCTCCAACGCGTGTAAATATTTTATCGACCAAGCCAATTTTTGCAGCATCAGCAGGAACAAAACATCCCATTTGTGCCATCAAGACAATCAATGCAGTTTGGCGCAGTATTGCACTTTTACCACTCATATTTGGTCCTGTAATCATAATGATTTGCAGACTATTATTATCTAGCAAAACATCGTTAGCAATGTATTCTTCGCCCAAAGCCAAACGTTTTTCAATCACTGGATGACGGCCGTTTTTAATGTCCAAAATCAATCCATCGTTGATTTCAGGACGATTGTATTTATTCTCTAAAGCAACTTGAGAGAAAGAAAACAAGCAATCCAAACGTGCAATGACTGTCGCGTTATGCTGAATCGGCTGAATGTAATCCGACATTCCAACCACTAAATCTTGGAACAAGCGCGCTTCGATGGCATAGATTTTTTCTTCCGCACC
>CALPMC020000099.1 GCA_943324565.2 Chitinophaga pinensis
AAGTTTCATTTTTTTTTTTTTTTTTGATTTTAGGACTTTATGAGTAAATGATTTAAGGAAATTATGAGAAATGAGTCAATGATTTTTATCGAAGTAAGATTTAAGTCCTCCCCCTTCGCCGCGGCGAAGAAGGGGGACTGTAGGGGATGATTATTTTATGTCACCTCCCTTAATCCCTCCTCAATGAGGGAAACCAAATCTCACTTCGAAGAACAAACGCTTAACTTTCAACTTTCAGTTTTCCGTTTTCCGTTTTCAACTTTTTTTCATTCTTCCAATATTTTCAAATTAGCAAAGCGTAATATAACCGTTTTACTTCCGTGATGTGGAAAGAAAATAGTTGCTTTTTTATCAGCACCAGTTCCTTCCATTTTGGTAACTTTTCCTTTTCCAAAGCGATCATGTTCAACATTATAGCCGACTTTTATTTCAACATTTGTGCCATTATTTTTTGAGTCTTCACTCGAATTTCCGATATCTTTTAACGATTTTAAATTAGGTGGAGGAGCACTCATTGGTTTGTTTAAACCCCCAGTAAAAGGTCGTTCACTATCTCTTCCCATTAACGAGCGACCTCCGCCAACGTTACGATTTGGTGTTTCAAAGTATAAATATTGACTATCAATTTCATCAACAAAACGACTCTGTTCACAGCTATTTAATTGTCCATGAATAAAGCGAGATCCTGCGTAAGAAAGTGTACAGGTCTTCATTGCTCGTGTAACTGCAACATAAAACAAGCGTCGTTCCTCTTCCAATTCTGAACGAGTGTTAAGCACCATTTGTGAAGGAAATAAATTTTCTTCCATTCCAACGATAAAAACATGCGGAAATTCAAGCCCTTTACTCGCATGAATCGTCATCATTGAAACATGGTTGCGATCTTCTGGTTTTTCTTGGTCCGCATCAGTTAATAAGGCAACTTCGATCATAAAATCAGACAAAGATTTAAAATCATCTGAATCACTTCCGCGCACAAATTCTTGAATACCAGCCAATAACTCTTCAACGTTTTGTAAACGCTCCACTTCTTCAATACCTTTATCTTTTTCTGCTACCATTTCGCGCATAATTCCAGATGATTTCGCAATTGTATCGGCAAGTTCAAATGCATTCAACTTATTCAGCTGTGCGGCAAAACTTTTAATCATCGTCACGAAATCGTAAATTTTTTGTTTGGTTCCGTTGTTTATATCAGCAGGATAAGTTGCAAAATCTGAAATTACATCCCACATACTCACATTGTATTTGTTTGCTGCGATGATGATATTTTCAATACTTGTTTTTCCAATTGCTCGTTTCGGATAATTGATAACTCTTTTAAGCGCTTCTTCATCATTGTGATTTGCAGTCAAACGGAAATAAGCGAGTAAATCTTTAATTTCTTTACGTTGGTAAAAGGAAAGTCCTCCATAAATTTTGTAAGGAATATTCAATTTACGTAAAGCTTCCTCAAACGAACGCGATTGTTTGTTAGTGCGATATAGAATTGCAAATTCATTGAAAGTTTTGGCTTCACTTTGTTTGACATCAAAAATTCGATTGGCAATAGTTCGACCTTCTTCATTGTCTGTCAAAGTGCGAATTACTTTAATTTTTGAGCCATCCGTGTTGTCTGTCCAAACATTTTTCGTGATTTGGTCTTTGTTCTTTTTAATAATACTATTCGCTGCCTCAACGATATTTTTGGAACTTCTATAGTTTTGTTCTAGCTTATAAAGTTTAAAATCAGGGTAATCTTTTCTGAAATTAAGTATGTTCTCGATGTTTGCACCACGGAAGGAATAAATACTTTGTGCATCATCTCCAACTACACAAATGTTTTCATAAACTGCTGCTAACTTTTTGACAATTAGGTATTGAGCGTAATTGGTATCTTGGTACTCATCCACCATTATGTACTTGAATTTTTGCTGATAATAGGATAAAACATCAGGAAATTCAGAAAGTAGAATGTTTGTAAAATAGAGTAAATCATCAAAATCCATTGCTCCCGATTTCTGACAGCGATTGGCATAAGCTTGATAAATCCGAGCCATTTCAGGACGTCGCGATTGTTTATCTTCCAGCATAATTTCTGGATTCATCGCATAGGCTTCTGGTGAAAGTAAATTGTTTTTCGCAGCTGAAATTCGCCCAAAAACGGAACTTGGCTTATAAGTTTTATCGTCTAAATTAAATTCTTTGATGATGTCTTTAATAACACTTTTAGAATCTTGAGTGTC
This sequence comes from Chitinophaga pinensis, assembly GCA_943324565.2. Taxonomy (GTDB): domain Bacteria; phylum Bacteroidota; class Bacteroidia; order Flavobacteriales_D; family Crocinitomicaceae; genus UBA952. Next base: position 2,226 of record CALPMC020000099.1, read on the forward strand.
GTAAATCGTGAAGTTGTTTGGAAATCCAATTCTATCAGCGTTGAATCGTAAAATCTTTGAAAAAACGGAGTGAAAAGTACCCATTGTGATGTTTTTCGCTTCGGAAGCCCCCACAATTTGACCAATTCTTTCCGTCATTTCTCGTGCTGCTTTATTGGTAAAAGTAAGCGCAAGAATATTAAACGGATCGATTCCTTGTTCCATCATATAGGCGATGCGGTAGGTTAGAACACGTGTTTTTCCAGAGCCTGCACCAGCGATAACCATGGTTGCACCATAAATATTTTCAACAGCCACAATTTGGCTTTCATTCAACTCATTCAAATAGGACATCAGGAAATTTTAATTACACTCAAAATTAAGAATTATTGCAAAATGCAAAATCTGAGAGTTGAATGATTTACGAACAATTGGGAAATTTGAAGGTATTCTTTGTGTTTGTCTAAACGAATAAATTTAATATGCTGAAATTCCACTTTTAAAATTTTAATTTTGCCACGTGAAAGATTGGAATAAAATTTTTGAAATTGAAACGGAAGCAGACTTTGAAAGAGTTGCTTTAGAAGCATTTGCTTTTCAATATGAAAATTGTGTGATTTACCGAAAGTATGTTGATTTATTAGATCGAAAATCGCCAACTTCTATTGAACAAATTCCATTTTTACCTATTGAATTTTTTAAATCACAAGAAGTGCTTTCCGTTCCTAAATCAGGCAAAGAAACACTGTTTTTAAGTAGCGGAACAGGAATGATTGGTAGAAGTAAGCATTTGGTTTCCAGCGTTTCTATTTACGAAGCATCATTTTTCAACGCTTATCAGTTACTTTTTGGAAATCCGAAAGAACAAGTCATTTTAGCTCTCTTGCCGAATTATTTAGAGCAAGGAAATTCAAGCTTAGTTTATATGGTCAGTGCTTTGATTGAAACTTCTAAAAACGAATTTTCAGGTTTTCTACTCAATGAATTTGAAGAGATAAAAAAGCGATATGAAGCAGCTATTCACTCAGGAAAAGAGGTGGTGATTTTTGGCGTTTCTTATGCTTTATTAGATTTAGCAGAGCAGAAAATGGATTTCAGTCAAGCTAAAATAATTGAAACAGGTGGAATGAAAGGCAGACGAAAAGAACTTACGAAAGCCGAATTGCACGATGTTTTAGTCCAAGGTTTAGGTGTTGATTTTGTTTCTTCTGAATATGGAATGACTGAATTACTCTCGCAAGCATATAGTTTAAAAAATGGCGTTTTCGTTTGTCCGCCTTGGATGAAAGTACTATTTCGGGACGTTTATGATCCGTTAACGCTTGTTTCAAGTGAAAAAAGTGGTGGAATAAATGTTATCGATTTAGCCAATATCAATAGTTGCTCCTTTATTCAAACGCAAGATTTAGGTCGTAAAAAAAGCGAAGGTTTTGTGATTGAAGGCCGAATTGATTTGTCCGATATTCGTGGTTGTAATTTGATGGTAGGGTAGTTGGTTTTGATTAGTCGATTAACGAAGAAAATTAGTTCTAATTCCAATAAATTTAGTAGAATACAGAAAAAGGAAAGCTGTTCAACTGAATGAACAGCTTTCCTTTTTTTACTTTAGTTTCAATTTATGTATCGGACAACGATTATAAATTTATTTGTTTGTCTTTATTGTGTTTTACTTTAAAATTGTAATCAAATAATTTTGATTCTTTTGGTTTTAAGCTAAAACTCCATTCCATTAAACCTGTTGTTTCATCTAAGTTTCCACCTTTTCCTAAATCAGATTTTTCAATTGAAATATCTGCATTTTGGGTAATTGGAATTTGGTCTTGAATAACGATGTCGATAGGAATTGATTTTAAATTTTTTACTTCAATTTCGTAAGCAAAGCTTCTTTCTCTTTTTTCAGCTATCACTTTGTCCTTCGAATCTTTTTTCAAAAGGGTACGTTTCACAACAATATTCGGATCTTTTCCTAAAGATAAATTCAAAGTATCGTCCATGCTTGTTGGGTCAATGTATGTTTCACCAATGTAAGAACCATCAAAGTAAATATTTGCTCTAGCTGGAACCAGTTGAAGTTCATCCAATTTTGTCATTTGAGCAACTAAATAAACACCTTTATCCATTTTTGGAACGCTGTAATACTTGAACTTAGTATCTAAATCTGTTTGTTTAATCAAAACCATGTGTTGCTCATTGTTTGATTTGATTGTGTAAGGCAAATCAATTTTAAATTCAGCAGCAATCAATTGTTGAACAACTGTAGTAAATTGATCAGCTGTCAAAGCATCCTTCTCTTCGAAAGCATTTGAATTGAAAGTATATCCCATGTTAAAAGCTTCTGATTTTGCTGATGCTGGAGCTGCTTGGTTATAATCCAAGTTTCTTTTTTTAGTTGATTCAACACGATAGGTAGTGTAATCAATATACCAAGGTTGTAATTCAGGTTTGGTTTTGTTGGCATATGGATTATTGGTTGAAATGCTCAATTTCACATCATTCCAATCCAATCCTGTGTTTTGATAAACTTGTGCTTTATAAGTAAGGTTTATTTTTCCAGTTAAAGCTTCACTACGTAAATCGTAAAAAGGAGTCCAACCGGCGTTTGAAACAAAATAGGATAAATTCATTTTACCCGTAACTGGCTCAGATGAAGAAATAGTTATAATAACTCTTGGAATTGGATTATTGTTCTTAATGTTTAAACCATTTCCATTTTGGTAATCTCTTAAATCAGCCAAACGTTGTTCCATTGCTTTACGTTTATCTATTTTTTCATTTTTACGTTTTTCTAAAGCCAGTAATTTCTTGTTGATTTCTGTGATTTTTAAACTGTAAAATTCTACAGCTTGTTTCAGGAAATTCAATGAATCATTTACTCGGCCTTGGCTTTTCATTGACCCATTATTCATTACTATTGATTTTGTCGTATTCAAAACATCGATTTCATCTTGAATTTCCTTTTGATCATAACTTAAATTGCGTAATGAATCCTCTAGAAATGCAATATCTTTTTTGATTTTCACTGGAATTCCATCTTCACTTACTGGTCCAGGTTGCGGATAATAAAGTGAATAACGACTATCTAAAATTACAACGTTACCTGTCGCTTTTACTTGAATGCTTTTCGCATCAATATAGGTGCTTATTCCTTCAACAATGATTTCAGTTACACCTGTTTTTACGGTGTAATTTGCTCTATGATGCAACTGTGCGCCTTGAGAATAAACGGTAACTTCGTTTAATGTTGCTTTAACGATTTCTTTTTCTCCTGCTTCTGCTCGAAATATACTTCCGATCATTAAAGCTAAAACTACTATCTTTTTCATAATTGTTATTTTAACGGCTTACAGCTTGCTTTTGGAAAGGTTCATAATTTTTTCAATTTTAATTACTTTCTCCTCAATTATAAAGCTTTTATAGATTTTTTTCTGTTTTATTGCTCTGATTTTTAAATAGTTGAGTATATTAATTGTATAATTAAACATTCAAAACTTGAAAATCAAGAATTTAACCGAACCAAGAACTATTTATCAAAATATTAGCGAACAATTTCGGCCTTGAATTTCTTGGTTTTAGCTACTACACTGAAACTGGTTAATTTTAAGGATTTTGTAAAAACATCCGCCAAAATCCAGTTTCAGAAAGTAGTTAAAATTGTTCGCGACGAGTTGTAAATATTTATATAACAATGATTTGCGTCCGCCTCGGCGGAAAAATAGAAATTCAGAGCCTAGATTTTTTGTTTCTTTTTGATCATGCAAAAAGAAAGGCAAACTTAATTAAATACCTAAAACGAGAAATTTTCATTCAGTGGTACAAAGGAATACCTATTAGATTTATTGATTATTCATCCAAAGAAATCACGCTTTAATCTTATCTTTGTTGAATGAATATTCTTCAAGAATCACTCGAAAAACGTTTAAACAAATCTGTTCAAATTATAGAAAATGAATGGGGGAGTTTTATTCTTTTTCAACCGAATCAAGCTAGTACTTGCAACGTTTTAATGACGAATGGACTTTCTGATTTCAAAATGCCTGTGCATGAAAAACACATTGGCGAAGAGTTTAATGAATTGTATTTTCTCCTTCCAAATTATTGGAACATCGAAGCAATCGAAAATCCTAAGTTTAACTGGGTTTTTTCTTGGTTACAACGCCTGAAAAATTTCGCTATCGAAAAAAATGCTTGGTATGGTCATGGACATACTTTTCCTTGTGGACAAGAAATGCAACCGCTTTCAGAATCAATGCTTCAAAATCACTTTATTCTTACACGCCCTATTGAATTAGATGAAGATTTAGCAGAAATAGTTTTAGAAGACAGAAGCATTGGATTTCTTGGGGTTATCCCGATTTTTCCGGATGAAATGGATTTCAAACAAGGCCGCGGAACCGTTCAATTATTTGAAAAATTAAGAACTTTCAATGTCACTGAAAAGCTGGATGACTTCAGGAATACAGTTTTGAAATCGCGTTGGAAATCGTATTTAGGAAGGTGAAAATAACGAATCTAAAAGCACACTTAGCCTTACTTTTTGTAAACGTTCTTTACGGAGCAAGTCACGTGTTGGCGAAAGGTGTGATGCCTGACTATTTAAGTCCAACGGTTTTCATTTTATTTCGTGTTTTAGGCGCTACTTTACTTTTTTGGTTGGTACTACTTTTTACAAAATATGAAAAGATAAATCGCAAAGATGTTCCCTTGTTAATCGCTTGTGGATTGTTCGGCGTTGCTGTCAATCAATTGTTTTTCTTTCACGGTTTGAATCTTTCATCTTCCGTCAATTCTGGAATTATTATGGCAATGAATCCTATTATGGTGGTGATTTTGTCCTTTTTTATTCTCAAAGAACGCATAACAGTGCTTCGATCGACTGGAATTACACTTGGATTTATCGGTACAATTTTATTGACTTTTAAAGGTGCAACTGCAAAAGGTGATTCTTCTTTAGGGGATTTATTTTTGGTTATCAATGCCTTAAGTTATGCGATTTATCTCGTGATTGCAAAACCTTTGATGCAGAAATACAATCCTTTAACTGTTATTACTTGGGTTTTTACTTTCGGTTTAGCATTCGTTCTTTTGTTTCCTCCAACAATTCCCGAATTAATAAAAACTGATTTTTCAACTTTTACTTCTTCTGTCATTTTAAAAATTGGATATGTGGTTGTAGGAGTGACGTTTTTAACCTATTTATTGACGATGTATGGCTTGAAGTACTTGAGTCCAACTGTTTCAAGTTCATATATTTACACACAACCAGTGATTGTGATGTTGTTCGCATTTTTATTCGCATCCTTACATTGGTCAGACGATTATACAGGAACAATAACTGCTCAAAAAATCTTATATATGCTTCTAATTTTTGCAGGAGTTTATATGGCTTCTCTTAAACGAAAAACTAATTAATATGAAGAAATTCATTCTTTTAACTGCTTTAATTTCAGTTTCAACAACTGCTTTTTCTCAAAAGAAAATAATAGATCACACCGTTTATAACGATTGGAAACGCACTGAAAAACAGCAACTTTCTTCCAATGGAAATTGGGTAACGTATGAAACGGTTCCCGCTCGTGGAGATGGTTATTTGTACATCTATAATGTCAAAAAGGAAAAATTAGATTCTTTTTTCCGTGGAAAAGATGCAAGAATTGCTTTCGACGAATCGTTTATCGCTTTTAAAGTCACTCCAGGATTTGATACACTTCGAAACTGTGAATTAAACAAAGTAGACAAGAAGAAATGGCCAAAAGATTCACTTTTTATTTTCAATAGTAGCAATGATTCTGTCGTTAAAATTGCAAAATTAAAGCAGTTTTCTATCGCACAAAAAGGAAGTGTTTTGTTTTATCTAACGGAAGACAAAACATTTGAAAACATAGCAAAAAAGAAGAAAAAGAGTTTCTTTAAAAAGAAAAAGAAATGGGAAGAAAAAGAAGTCAAAAGCGATGGTACTTTGTTTTATAAATGGACAAATTTTGAAAGCAAGGGACATTACATTAAAGACGTTACCGAGTTTTCATTATCTGAGGATGGAAAATACGTTGCTTATATTCGACATTCTAAAGTGAAAAGCGATTCATTTTCTTTGTCTATTTGCCCAACAGATGACATATATGGCATTGTCGAATTTCCCAAAATGTCAGCTTATAAATTGCCTGTTTGGAATAAAAACACTTCGAAAATTGCTTATCTTTCCTCGTCGGATACTAACAAAGTAAAACAATTTGACCTCCATGTTTACGATTTAAAAACAAAAAAAGAGCGTTTGATTGGTGACACTTTAGAATTAGATTTCTCAAAGGAATTAGGGATTTCTGAACATAGAACACCCATTTTCACAGATAATGTAAAGTATTTGTTTTTTGGTGTAAATCAGCGTGTTAAACAAGAAGCGAAAGATACATTGTTAGAATCCGAAAAAGTGAATGTGGACGTTTGGCATTACTTGGATCCTCAAATTCAACCCCAGCAATTGGCGGAATTGAAAACAGCTAAAAAGAAGAATATTCTTTACGTTTATCAACTTGAAAATGAATCAATTGTACGGCTTTCTGAAGATTCGTTGGATATTTCTGTGGATGCTGATTTAGAAGGTAATTATTTGTTGGCTTCTTCCAATGAACGTTATGCAATTCAAGCGCAGTGGAAATCTCCACGATTAGAAGATTATTACCGAGTTTCTGTTTTAACTGGAACTAAAGAATTGATAAGTAGTGGAATTCCGTTTGCAGGAAGTTTGTCGCCAAGTGGAACTTATTTCTCTTATTTCAACCCATCGGATAAAAACCATTATTTGTTGAATCTAAACACGAAAGCGAAAGAATGTGTGACTTGTACTGCAAACGAAGTAGTTTGGATAGAAGATTTGAACGGTCAACCAACAGAAGCTGGACCATTGGGCGAATATGGTTACACGAAAGGTGAAACGCATTTCTTCTTGCGTTCTGAATTTGATGTGTGGGCTTATGAAATTGGAACTAAAAGTTTACGTCCATTAACGGAACGTAAAGGCGAGAAACGTAATATAGAATTGGAACTTGTAAAATGGTCGAATGATAGTATTTATTACGATTTTAAAGATTGCTACATCAAAGGTTTTGACCGCACCACAAAAGGAAGTCACTTGTTTGATTTGTACGATGAAACGGGAGATTTTGGTTTACATTCCAAGTATAAAGGTGATTTCAAGCTACTTTCCGTTTCAACAAATGCAAATCGAAATGCGATTTTATTGCGTCGTTCAACAGTGGCAGAGTATCCAGAAGTTCGTTTATTGACTAGACAATTTACAGATGAAAAAGTGCTTTCAAACACCAATCCGCAGCAAAGTCAATACAACTGGGCAACGACAGAATTAGTAAAATGGAAAGCCTACGATGGAACACCTTTAGAAGGGATTTTATACAAACCATCGGATTTTGATACTTCGAAAAAATATCCTTTACTTGCTTATTTCTACGAGTTGAATTCTGAAAACTTACACAATCACTTAGCTCCAAAATCTTCACCGAGCGTTATCAATCCAACGGAATATGCTTCTGCAGGATACTTGGTTTTGATTCCAGATATTCGTTACCAAGCGGGACATCCAGCAAAATCGGCGTTTAATTGCATCGTTAGCGGAACGGATTACGTCGTGAAAAATTACCCAGTAGACTCCACGCGCTTAGGTCTGCAAGGACAAAGTTGGGGAGGCTACCAAACCGCACAATTGATAACAATGACCAATAAATACGCTGCGGCAATGGCTGGTGCACCCGTTGGAAATATGTTTTCAGCTTATGGCGGCATACGTTGGGGAAGTGGTTTGAACCGTCAATTTCAGTATGAATCTGCACAAAGTCGTATTGGTAAAACAATTTGGGAGGCGCCTGAATTATACATCGAAAATTCACCCTTATTTCATTTGCCTAAAGTAAAAACGCCCTTGTTGATGATGCATAACGATAAAGATGGTGCAGTGCCTTGGTACCAAGGAATCGAGCTTTACAATGGTATGCGACGTCTAGGAAAACCTTGTTGGCTATTGAATTACAACGAAGACGACCACAACTTACGAAAAGAACCTTACAAAATGGATTTAAGTATTCGTATGCGCCAGTTTTTTGACCATTATTTACAAGGAAAACCAATGCCCGTTTGGATGAATTCTGGAATTCCCGCAGTCGAAAAAGGGGAGAAGTTGGGGTATGAAACGGAGGAGAAATAGGGACAATAGCTTTTGAAAATGTTATGAACTTTATTAAAATTGAAATTACTTTTCTTTTCTTTTCCGATAATTTTTATTTAAGCTACGAACTCTTTCCACCCTTGAGGGAGTTCGACGCGGCGAAAAAGGATGGTGACTTTTTATAATTTGAAGTGATTTTGTGAAAGTCATCCCCTTCAATCCTCCGTCAGCTGACGGAGGAAACCTTAATCTCACTTCGGAATAAATTGATTTTTAGAAGGTCACGAACTTTATTAAAGTTAAAATTACTTGTCTTTTCCAAAAATCTAAATTGACCCACGAACCATTTCCCTCCTCGAGGCTAATCTTTATACACAAAATAATGTTGATTGAATTGTAATTAAACCTTTGATAATCAATTAATTAGTTTGCTTTTGTCGTCTTTTTTGACTATCTTTAATGATGATAAAAGACTGTTTTTCAGGTGTTTATAATGAATTTGTTCCTG
>CALPMC020000100.1 GCA_943324565.2 Chitinophaga pinensis
AAAGCTGGATTCAAATAAATTGGATTGGAATAAAACTGCGTGAACGTAGGATCTTGTGCAATGGAAACAAAACTATTACCAAGTAGTGTTAAACCAAGAATTAAAAGTGCCTTCTTCATAGTTTATAGTGTTATGTATCTACGTGCTTTACGGCTTGCAGAAGAATTAAATCTTAAAGTCAATTGATGCGTCAATACATCTGTGTTCAGGCTGTTTGATTGTGCCAAAGTTGTTTGTCCAAATAAAGAGAAACGATTCGTTGAAAGTCCGATTAATCCTGTCAAAGCTTGATTATTTCCATAAGAAGCTCCAATCATAAATTTCGACAATTTCATACTAAACCCAGCATATAAATCCTTGTTTTGATCTCTAAATTGGGCGTAAACATAAGGTGAGAATACAAATTTTTCGTTTCTAGAAATATATTGTGTTCCTGCTACAAGACTTGTAATTGAACTTGCTCTTTGTACAGTTGAACTATCAATATTCGTGTAAATATTGTTGAAGTGTTTTAACAAATTTGTCGATTGAAAACCGATATAAAACAAGCTTGTATTTATCGTTAAACCTGCATCTAAATCTCTGTATAACAACCTGCTACCAATTGCTCTATTTTCATCGAAATTAAACGTCTGTGTTGCTCCCGTTTCAAATTCCACTTGAGAATTATTTGTCAATTTTGAATGATCTAACAACTTATTACCCATTTTGAAACGCATTGCTGGTTCCAATGTGATATTTCTACTCAAGGCAATTTTTGGTGAAAATAATAAAGCAACATCCCAATTTTGAATCACGCCATTCCCGAAATAATCGTAATTCGCTTGCAACCCAAATGCAGATTTTGTACCACGAGAATACGAATCAAAACTAAATTGTTGACTCAATTTTTGTTGTTGCTCATTACCAAACCAACGCGCTCTTGTCACCGAATAAAAACGAGCTTTAGAAGTTGCACCAATATTACTAAACAAAACATCTACATCAGACATTTCTGGTAAGGCATACGTATGGTCAGGAACGTTCGTAATCGCAACATCTTTACTTAGTATTTTTTCAATTTTACTCAAGATTTTTGGTGTATTTACAGAAAGTCCATTTGCATCAACTTCGTCTGAATTTTCAAACGTAATTAAATCTTGTGCTCTAACTTGATAGCCGTCTAAAATGAATGAATTCAATGCGTTAGTTTTCAAACGATCTAATCCCAAAAGTGAATTTTGGGTTTGACTATTATTTTGATTGGAAACTTTAATAAGATTTGAAGTAATCTGATTTGGATTGGTTAAAGATACATTTTCCAAAACCTCATTTTCTTGATTCGTTCCAAGGTTCAGGTCATTTTGCTGATTCAAAGAATTTATGGCAAAATCAGTTGGATTAATCGATTGATTTGTTGTGTTTAAACTTGCTAATGTAGTTGTTTCATTAGCTAAGGTTTGTTCATCATTATTTGATGCTGTTAAAACTGAATTGCTTGTATTTGATGAAGTTGTTGAAGAAACTGGTGAAGATTTAACTGCCTTGTTACTTATTGAACCTGATTGTGCAACTTGTTGTTGACGATTGGATTGTTGTTGTTTATAGTTCCAGAACAACATTGAAATCACCAAGAGTGACGAAAATGCTCCGATAAAGTAAGGAAGTAAACGTCGTTTTTTGTAGGACTTTTCTTTTTCGGTGTAAACTAATTCATCCGCTGAAACAGAAGCCATTTGCCACGCGTCTAAATCAACCTCTAAATCAGGATTGTTGAGTATATAGTTTTCCAATAATGTTTCCTGCTCTGGGGATAGATTTCCCTCAGTGTAGTCAAACATCCAGCGGTCAATATTTTCTCTTGTTGGAAACTTCATGCGAGTTCGTTCAATCCTTTTAACTGTTTTTTTAATTTTAAACGAGCTCTAAAAAGGTACACTTTTACTTGTGAAGGGGACAAATCAAGGATTTCTCCAATTTCTTCATAAGCGTAACCTTCTAAATCTCGCAACAGGATGATACTTTTTTGAACTGGAGGTAGAATCCCAACAATGTGATCAATCACTTGCTTTGATTCAAAAGAAAAACTGGTTTGTTCGTGTCGTTCTGGAAGCTGTACAGCATTTATAGAACTCATTCTTGCACGTTTGTGAATGAAATTAATCATTGCATTGTGCGCACAAGTAAACAACCAAGCTTTCGCTTTTTCCACTTCAATTTTATCCCTGTTTACCCAAAGTTTCTCTAAAACATCTTGCACAATATCTTTCGCTGCTTCCTTGTCTTTAAGGAAGTTAACAGAAAATCTAAACAACGAGTCGCTTATTTTTTCTACTGCGATATTGTACTCTTGACGATTCAAATTTCTCTTTGGTTTACAGTTAAAACAAATTGAACTCTCTTAAAGTTACAGTAACTTTAATTTAATTTCATAAAATTAATGCTTTTTGAATACTGACAATGGTTAAATGAAAATTCGATGGGTTTTATTGAAAATTTGAATCAAAAAATAATAAGATTTAAAGTTCTTTTAGTGAAACTCTGTTTTTAATCATACAACAATCAAAAGAAATTATACAATAGTTGTTCTTCACAATTAGCTGTCCTTTGTAGCAGAAAATCACACCTCTAAATTTTAAGATCGAATGTGATATAACTATAAAGTTACAGCATGAAAAAAATACTTTTAACTACTTTCACTTTCCTTTCCTTTATAGGTTTATCAAGCGCACAAGATTTCAATACAGATTTTGATGCTAAGTTTAGTATAGGAGCAAAAGCAGGTTTAAATCTATCAAATGTTTATAATACTAATGGTGAAGCATTTAGTACAGACCCTAAATTTGGTTTTGGAGTTGGAGCATTTGCAACAATTCCATTTAGAGAATTTCTAGCTTTTCAACCAGAAATTTTGATTTCTCAAAAAGGTTTTCAAGGAACTGGTTTTATTTTAGGGTCAACCTATAGTTTAACAAGAACAACAACTTACCTCGATTTTCCATTTCTTTTTGCTTTGCGACCCACTCAATTTTTAACTTTCGTAATGGGTCCTCAGTATTCATTTCTATTAAATCAAAAAGATGTTTTTGGTTCTGCAACCACAACTATTGAACAAGAAACAGAATTTAAAAAAGATAACATCAGAAAAAATACAATTTGTTTCACCGGAGGTTTAGATATCAACTTAAATAAACTAATTCTTTCAGGACGAATTGGTTGGGATTTATTAGCAAATAACGGAAGCGGCGGTTCACAAACTCCTCGTTATAAAAACTTTTGGTATCAAGCAACAATAGGTTACCGATTTTAAAAACAACCATTTAAAAAAACAATCATGAATTTAAAAACTGGATTAATAGCACTATTTATTGCTGGACTTCTTTTTCCACTACTACAAAGTTGTAATAAATACGAGGAAGGTCCTGCGATTAGTTTAATTTCTAAAACAGAAAGATTAGCTAACATTTGGAAAGTAGAAAACTACAAAGTAGATGGTACAGATTATACATCCTTGGTTTCAGGTTACATTGAAGTTTTTTCAAAAAGTGGGGCTTATTCTTATAGTTGGGGCATAATTTCAAATGAAGGAACTTGGGCATTTCAAAATGGCGATATGGAAGTAAAATTAACTGGAAATGACAATCAAACTTCGCGTTTATTACATATTTTGAGATTAGAAAACAAAGTTCTTTGGTATTATTACATGGATGGTGAAGAACGTCATGAATACCATTTATCTGAGAAATAAAAAGATCTATAGTATATCTTAAAACAATTTTAGTTTCGTTGAATCGCAAATTTGAGAATCAACGGAGCAAAAAATACAAAAAATAGATTAAAAAAAAGTATATAAACAATAAATTAAATATATAAAAATGGAAAATTCAACGATTAACAATGGAAAATTAGTAGGTGCTGTATTATTAGGTGCTGCAATTGGTGGTGTTTTAGGTGTATTATTTGCACCAGACAAAGGAACTGAAACTCGTAAAAAAATCATGACAAAAGGTGGCGATTTAAGAGATTCAATAAAAGACAAGTTCACAGGTTTGATGGACAATGTAGAGGAAATGGAAAGTGAAATTGCAGATAAAATCCACCACAAAAACGGTGCTGTCAAAGCGTAATTCAAAATCTTAAATCTTAACGAATGGTCAAAATTTTTAGAAGTTTTGGCCATTTTTTTTAATCACTAAACCTATGGAATCAAAAACTATTGCTTGTGACTCACTTTTAGTAAAAATTGAGAATTACGGAAAAACAAGTATCGAACTATTGAAGCTTAAATCAGTTAATAAGTTTTCAAGTATAGCTTCATCAATTGTCAATAAACTAATAATCGGAAGTGCTGGTATACTTGCATTTCTATGCTTAACAATCGGTTTAGGCTTTTGGGTTGGTGAGTTACTGGGAAAGGTATACCTAGGGTTCTTTGCCATTGCTGGAGCTTACCTATTTATTTGTTTGGTTCTTTTTGCATTGCAACGTCAAATGAAAAATCGAATCAAAGATCGAATTATTATTCAACTTTTAAATAATTGAAAATGCAAGAAATAAAAAACGCAATTCAACTTCAAGACGTAATTAAATTACTTCAAACCCAACGAAAGGAGGAGGAATTAGTTTTAAAAGAAGAATTCTCAAATCTTTTCGAAAAACTACAACCAATAAACATAATTCAAGACACAGTAAATGAATTAGTTGAATTAAAATCAATACAAACTGATGTGATTGATTTAGGTTTAGGAACTGCCACTGGGTATGCTATTCGTAAACTGATTGTTGGAGAAGCAAAAAATCCTATCACTCAGATTTTAGGTCGAATGATTGAACAAACAGTTTCACAAAAAATAATAAGTAATCGAATGGTCATTCACAACTTTGGACGAAATATATTAAGTTTTTTCTCCTCTGTCTCTAAGAAAACTAATGTTTAAAAATGAACAATCAGTTAAATTTTCCCTTTTACGCTCGATTACCATTAATTTTTATTAGTCTTTTTGCAATCATTTATGCTCTATACATTGCTCAAGACATTCTGACTCCAATCTTAATGGCAACCATTTTTGCCGTGCTTTTAAATCCAATAGTTAATTACTTAGAAGCAAAAAAAATCAATAAGTTTATTGCCATTACATTTACCGTTTTCATTGGTTTATTAATTATTTCAGGACTTTTATTTTTTCTTATTTCTCAAGCAACGAGTTTTAGTGACACACTTCCCTTTTTAAAAGTGAAATTCGATAAAAGTAGTTCTGAGCTTATAGCTTGGATTGTCGAAAAAACACACATTAAAGAAGCTCGAATTGAATCATGGATTAAGGAAACTCAAAAAAACCAAATTGAACAATTTAAAATCGGCGAAAAAATAAACAGTTTCGGAAATATCATGATAACAACTGTTTTATTACCTATTTACATGATTATGATTCTGTATTATAAACCGTTATTACTTGAATTTATCAAACGGCTTTTTAACGCCCGAGATTTTATTGCTGTTGAGGATGTTTTATTGAATACAAAAAAAATCATCCAAAGTTACGTCATTGGTCTGTTTTTTGAATTTATAATTATATCAATTTTAAATTCACTTGGCCTATTAATAATGGGTATTCGCTACGCATTCTTGTTAGGTGTAATTGGTGCTTTACTTAACCTCATTCCTTACCTAGGGGCGATTATAGCTGCTTCTATTTACATGATTATTGCCTTTATTACAATGCCACCTATTTTCGTCTTGTATATCCTAATAATGTATGTTATTATTCAATTTTTAGATAATAATTTTTTGATTCCTCGTATCGTAGCTTCTCGTGTTCAAATTAATGCTTTAATTTCTATTATATCCGTAATAATTGGTGGAGCAATTTGGGGAATTCCAGGAATGTTTCTGTCGATTCCTTTAATTGCAATTGTGAAAGTTATTTGTGACCACGTAGAATCTCTAAATGCTTGGGGATTTTTATTGGGGGATAAACTTCCAGATAAACCTTAAGTTTTTTTTAAGAATAAAAATGTAAACAAATAATTATATAGAATTGTATTTTTAGCACAATAAATTTTTCGACTTGAAGAATAAATTAGAAATTAACACATTACTTTCCGCCTACTGCCAAGGAATTTTTCCGATGTCAAATGAATCAGGAGAAATAAATTGGTTTTGTCCTGATCCTAGGGCAATAATACCCATTTCAACTTATAAACCTTCCAAGTCTTTACGACCAATTATCAATCGTAAAGAATTTGATATTAGAATTAATCAACAATTTGAACAAGTAATGCGTTATTGCGCTTTGCCAAGAAAGGATGATGGTGGAATTTGGATTTCAGAGGATTTAATTATTGCTTTTACTCATTTACACAAAAATGGATTTGCTCATTCTGTGGAAGCTTATCAAAACAATCAGTTAGTTGGTGGACTTTATGGTGTCTGTATTGGTGGTGTTTTCTATGGTGAATCTATGTTCTCGCATGTTTCTAATGCTTCAAAGGTTGCTTTTCATCACTTGATAAGAATTTTAAAAGAAAACGATTTTGTACTGCTTGACACCCAATTTATGAACGACAATGTTAAAAGATATGGTGCAATTGAAATCACAAAGAAAAAATTCGATGAAATTTTAGTCGCTGGACTGAATAAAAAGTGCATTTTTAAAATTTAATTATCACTTTTTCACCTGAATATTTAGGTTTCTTTTTTACTAAAAATTCAAAAAACAAACGGGTTCGCTCAATTTTTTCAATCATATTTAAGCGAAAATAATTGTAGCCTGAATATTCAGCTGCGTTGAAAGCAATTGCATTTAAACCATTTTTTTTTGCAATATAAATAGCTCTTTCATTTTGTTTATGCTGTGCTATTACTATAAACTTTCTTTGTCCATAAACTTTATACATGCGATACATCGAATCATACGTTCGCAAACCTGCATAATCTAAAATAATTTTACTTTTTGGTATACCTCTTTTTACTAAATCCTTTTTTACATAATCAATAACATTACCTTGATTTCTACTAACAATAATAACATCAATCTTTTTTGCATTATAAAGATTTACAGTTGCATCAATTCTATTTATATAAAAACGATTGATCCTACCATTTTTGAACTTTTTTTCCATTCCCAAAAGAACAGCAGTTTTTCGATGCGGAACATCTTCAATTTTACTATAAATCAGATTTTGTGCTGATTTCTGAATTGAATAATGGTTAAAAAACACAACTATAACAAGTAATGTAGAAAGAACCATGATACCTGTTATTGTTTTGTGCTTTAATAAAAAAGGTCGATGTTTTCTTTTCACAGCGTCGATTTTTAATTATTTATTAGCAAAATAACGATTTTTTCATTTACAAAACGCTAATTAAAGTCAATTTTTGATCAAAGTTATTAACTCATTAATGATTATAAATTTTCATCAAAAATCCTCACTTATACATCTTTCTACAATTTTAGCACTATTTAAAGCTAATGGAATTCCTCCACCAGGATGAACGGTAACTCCTGCAAAATAAAGTCCTTTTAGTTTTTTCGAAAAATTAGGATGGCGATAAAAAGCTGCAAAAGAACTATTGGATGAATTTCCATAAATTGAACCTTGCTTTCCACTATAAATAGATTCTATTTTTCGAGGTTCATTGATTTCCTCTATTTCAATTAAGGCTTCAATATTTTCTCCTAAAACTTTACTCAATTTATTTAAAATATGAGTTCGAACTTTTTGAATCTCTACATCCCAATTTTGACCAACATTTATCGGAGAATTTATCATTACAAACCAATTTTCACAACTTAAAGGTGCATCTGATTGTTCTACTTTCGAGCTAATGTGAACATAAATAGTTGGATCGAAATATACCTCCTTTGTTTCAAAAATAGCTTTAAACTCTTCTTTATAATTTTCATTAAAAAAAATATTATGAACTCCTAATTGCTGAAATTGCTTCTTAACTCCCCAATAAAAAACGATTGCAGAACTAGATTTTTCTTGCTTTAAATTCAAACTTGGTGCAGCAAAATTAGACAACAACTTTTCGTAGGTAAAATGAACATCCATATTACTCACAACAATTTCGGAAGAATAACTCCCAAAAGCAGTTTGAACGCCAGTAACTTGATTATTGGTCTGTAAAATAGAAGTGACTTTTTCATTGAAGCGAAAATTAACTCCCAATTCTAAACATAATTTATAAAGTGTATCGGAAATGGCGACCATTCCTCCATTTGGCATCGCAGGACCAAGATTCAACTCTAAATGTGAAATTATATTCAACATTCCTGGCGTTTTGTATGGACTACTTCCATTATAAGTTGCCAATCGATCGAATATCTGTGACGTTTTTGGATTTGAAAAGGTTTTTGAATTCACCTTATGCATTGAACTTAGAAGTCCATATTTTGTTAATCGAAGTAATGCATTTGGAACATGACGATTAAACCAATGCTTGAAACGATGCAATGAAACTGCAATAAAAACGGGATAAACTGCTTCATAGTTTTTGCGTTGACGTTTTAGAAAATTGGTAACAACAATTTTATCTTCTCCCAAGGCTTTTGAAAAAGTTTCAGCAACTTTATCTTCCCCAGCAATTACAGTTAATTCCTGACCATCTGCAAAGAAATAACGACACGATTCTTCCAGCTGATGATATTGAAAAGTAACCTCTTTTGAACCAGAAAGCGAAATTAATTCATCTATTAAATGCGGCTCAGTGAAAACAGAAGGTCCCATGTCAAAACGATAATTGCCAAATTGTTTCGAATTAACTTTTCCACCCGGAAATGCATTTGCTTCAAAAACCTTAACTTGAATGCCTTTTTTAGCCAAACGAATTGCTGTAGCTAATCCGCCAACACCTGAACCAATAACAATTGCACTTAACTCCTTCATAGTTGGCAAACAAAAATTAAATTGATATGTTCGCTGGAATACTAATTGCAACTTCCACGCAATCATCTGAACTGATTATAGAAAAAGTAAACTGATCTTGATATTGCAACTTAAATCTTTTTTTAAGATTATCCAAACCAATTCCTAAATCTATATTTTTACTTAAAGTACCCGAATTTAGAACAATAATTCTACAAAAATTCTCATTACGATAAACACTGATTTCTATAAATCCACCATCAATTAATTGCGAAATTCCATGTTTAATTGAATTTTCAACAAGTGTTTGAATCGTGAAAGCCGGAATTTCAAGATACAAACATCCTTCATCTATTTTACTGCGAACCTCTAAACGTTCTTCAAATCTAATTTTTTCTAACTGTAAATAGGCATCCACCAACTCCATTTCTTTATGAATTGGGACTAATTTATCACTGTTTAACTTTAATGTTGAACGTAAAAGATTGGATAATAAATTGATTCCATTTTTCGCTTTAGTAGGCTCAATTTCTATCAACGCGCGAATTGCATTTAAAGAATTGAATAAAAAATGGGGATTTAATTGAGCTCTTAAATTTTGAAGTTCAAGCTCCGTTTGAGTTTTTGTCAATAATAAATTATTGATTTCCTTTTTCCTTGACTCTTCAAATAAATGATAGGTTATATAAATCGAACTCCAAAGAATGAAAACAACAAAAATGGAAGCAGTATTCAATAAAATAGTTAATAAATCCCATTTTGTAAAAGTCAAATAAATGATAGAGAATAATAATTTATTAATAAGTGTATAGGTAAATGAAACAATTCCCGAGTAAATAACGATTCGTGAAACCAACAAAGGTGCATTGAATTGGAAATATTTTTTTCTTAAATAAAGAAAACGCAGTAAATGACTTAAGAGTATTCCTACAATTAAATATAGAGTTAGGTTAAAAAAAATAGAAAATTCCAACTGATTATTAGCGTTTCGATAAGCCGCAAGAAACAATAGGGTTCCGTACATAAACCAACCAATAATCTGTAACAACCAATAAACTATTTTTTTTCTTTTGACATCCATTACGGCTCGAAGATACAATGAATTCTAAAAGTGTAATTCATTAAATTCATTCATTCATTAGAGGAAAACCCCTATGTTTATCAACAAAATAGCACTTTTTTCAACATTTTTTCACTTTTTTTTATTAAATTACTTATTGACATTGATATTCAGATATATTTGTTCTAATAAAAAATATTAATTAACTCATTAAAACAAATTACTATGAACAAAGCAGAATTAATCGACGCGATCGCAGCAGAATCTGGATTATCTAAAGCAGACTCTAAAAAAGCATTAGATGCTTTTGTATCAGCTACAACTGGTGCATTGAAAGGTGGAGATAAAATTTCTTTAGTTGGTTTCGGTTCTTTCGACGTTTCTAGAAGAAATGCTCGTAACGGTCGTAACCCTAAAACAGGTGCAGTTATTGAAATCGCAGCAAAAAACACAGTACGTTTCAAAGCAGGTTCAGACCTTTCTTCTAGCGTAAACTAATTAGAATATTTTCTAAATTTAAAGAGGTTTCTTATGAAACCTCTTTTTTTTTGTTCAAATTTATTTTAGCTAACTTTTTAAACTTAAAAATTGAGTAAACGCTTTTTTACCACTAAAAAATAATACAACTGTAATTCATAACTCGAAAAAAGATTCCAATTTGAGCAATCATTAATTTTGCTTTTCTTTTTTTCTTAACAAAAAAAGAAACAAAAAAGTCAAGGCTCTGAATGTCTTTTTGTTCGCAAATATTTGTTCTATAATTATTTACAACTCGTTGCGAACAATTTTAACTCCTTTCTGAAACTGAATTTTTTTAAAAATGTTCTTACAGAAATTTTAAAAATTAACAGTTTCAGTTCAGTAGCTAAAACCTAGAAATTCAAGGCCGATAATGGTTCGCTAATATTCACCAAATAGCTCTCACTTCGATTAAAGAGTTGATTTTAAATATTAAAGTATTTTACTGGTA
>CALPMC020000101.1 GCA_943324565.2 Chitinophaga pinensis
CCAATGGATTTTTTACGTCTTACGTAAGCAAGCATTTTCTGAAACTCTTTACGTTCATCGTCTTTCGCGCTTTCATAAGTACCGCCGAAGAATTCAACTACATTTAGTCCTTTTTCTTCGGCGTATTTCTTACAATGTTTCATTTGAGTTTCTAAACTCGCATTATTATCCGCTTGTTCTTTTGTAGATACCCGAGTATAAATAACTGCTTCAGTTTTAGCAACTGCAAGTAATTCATTTCCTTTAACGAATCGGTTAAATCTTTTGTCCATTTCCATAATATTGTTCAATTGAGATTAAACAAAGTTCTTCAATCTGTTCTAACAGTTGCTGAGCCATTTCTTCTGTCAACTTGCCATCTGTTAATTCTTGTAAGTCTTTTGTTGTTGGTTTTTCAAATTTTTTATTTAAGTTTTTCAAGTTAACATACCCTTGTTTTTCTGGTCCGTACTTCGGTTATCAGAAATGGGTTTTCATTCGTCCATTTATTTGGTACTTTTCTTTAATTTTTGTTGAATTTTATTTACGTAATTAACGATTTTTCCGTTTCGTGTTGATATAGTAATTTTTTGGAAACTATTTTTAGCTATAACATCTAAAAACCGTTGGTCCATACTTATTTGTTTTTGCTCTTCAATTTCAATTAGATCTGGCTCACCTTCTTTATAACGAATCGTTAGAGAGTTGATGTCATCGCGTCTTATATTATTTAAAATTTCTAATTCAGTTTCAGACAATAAAGAAGAATCAGTAAAAAATGATTTTGGCGACCATTCTCTAACTAAACTTTGATATGCATCTGCGAAACTTATACTAAAATAGGGTTTAGATATAAACTCAAAAAAAACTTCATTGCTCGTAATCAATTCCTTTTGATTTGAGGTGTTATAAAGGAAATAGTCCCCATCTTTATTTACAAGGCAATTATGTGATTTTCGAAAAACAATAGTTGAAATAACCGCTGATTCAAAAGCAGATGGCAAAGTCTCCTTGAAGCTTGTTATTAGTTCTTGTTCGGTTACAATTGAACCATATTTCATTTGAAGTTCTTCTAAAAGTTTATTTACGATTGCCGGATCGATTTGATTTAAATTCAATTTCGGTTCTAGTATTTTTTCTTTTAGATTCTTAATCGTTTCATGACTAATTCCTAAAGAACGCATTTGCTGAATGAGTTTGATCCAAACACTTTGAAGTAAATCGTATTTTCGTCGTAATCCAACCCCTTTTATCTTTGGTAACGCCCCTTGTTTATCCCAATAGGTCGCATCTCTTGGTGCTATGTTCAAATCATTAATGCTAAAACGAGGCTCTTGAATTGATTTCATAAGATTCGGAAATTCTTCTATAAAAGCTGGGCTTGTAAGAAAATCTATTTCCTCAATGGTTGATGGTGCTATTTCTTTATTCATTTTTTTATTACAATAGTGTAAATTAACTTATAACTGCAAATTAAATATTTATTATTCAAACAAATTCAAAAAAAGTAAAAGAATATTTAAATTGTTAATAAATTCTATTTCGTTGTAAATCTAAAAGCAATGATTTTGAATTACAGCAAAGGTTCACGTAAAACTTTTTCTTTCATTTCATTTAAGTATTCATGCTGTTTTGAAAGACTTTTTTAAGTTCAATTGACTTCTACCAGTAACTAAAATGACATGATTTCTTGGAATAAAAAAAATAATAGATTCGATTAATGAAAATTCTCTTTGCTTCAAACAAGCTTGATTATTTTATATTGAATGTTTGTTTTTAATCAATAATTCGGATTGAAGCATAAGTAATTGTAAAAGAATTGAAATGATTCTATTTCAATTTGTATAATGGAAAACCAAATGAAAACCAAATGAAGTCCAAATGAAATTACAAATAAACGCACCATTGAATTGAGTAAAAAATTTAACCAAATCAAAATGAAAAAGCATTTGAAATTTATTAAAGCCTATCGAAGGTATTTCTACTTTTGCTTAAAGAGAAAATTATTAAAATCAGATTTAAAAATTCCTTTATAAAATTCATTAAAGCGAAAAGAAATTATGAAAGAAAAACATAAAGACATTTCCAGAATCGCGTAAACAATTTCAAATGGATTCTATAGCGTTCCAAATAATACAAAAAAGGGTTAAATTCATTTGCTTTTCCTTTGAGATCAGTTTAAAAAGTGTTTTAGTTTTTTCAAAAGAATGTTCAATTAAATAAATCCAATAAAATACGGATTTTATCTATTACATATTCTTAAAGTAACAAATGATTTAGACAAATTTAAAAGTATAATTTTCAGTTGATTAAACACTTAATAAGATAGTGTCCAGTAAAAATTCCCTTTTTCAAGAAATCTCGAGAATCCCGAGAAATTTCGGGATTCTTCTTGAAAACGTCTTGATTTTACTAGAAGAGAAGTAAATTTTGGTGTCTTTTTGGTGTTCTTAATTGAGGAAAAGCAACTATTAGCTTTAGTATCTAGGAATAATACCTCATTCATTTGGTATTTGGTATTCAGTGCTTTATTGGTGTGATTTAAGGTTGCGCAATTGAGCTAAGAGAAAATCAATTTATAAATAAACTAACTACCAATAAACAAATGATTTAAGGAATCTTATTTACATTAACACTTTATTTTAAAAATACATGTTTTTATAAATACATATTTCTATAAATACATTTCGTTACAGCGAACACTTCCCTCCTACTTATTTAGCCAAACCTTCTTCAAAATAACCTGTGATTTTGGATCGGCATAGAATGTTTTAATACGTTCGTCATAATAGGGATATGTGTAAATCACAAACAATTTTCGGTATTATTTTAAAATTGATTTTCCATAAGTATTTTGTGTTTTCCTGAAGTAAAATTGGAATTGAAAACTCATTGTGTTTCAGAATACCTGCTTTCGGGAGGGGAATTTCAATGGTTTCTATAAATTCAACTGTTTCATATTTCTCAATTTTCTTGGAACAGTCTAAATAAATTGTTTCAACAATAATTGAGTCAGGTATCACTGCATATGAGTGGTCAAACCACAAATTGAGCGTATTATTCTCATACTTCATGTTGTTTGAACTGAAATGTCGCACAATTTCGAAATTATTTAAAGTGTTGAATCTTAAGATTTCATCGCTGTCTAAAAATTTTCTTTTTATTGCCTTCATATTATTTATGATCTTCTATTGTTATATAATTTAAATCTTTAATGTCATTTCTTTTTTACTGTTTTCCTAATTTTATCAAGTTCTTTAATACCAACAAAAATCAACAATTTTCCATTTCTTGATTGATTATACTTTCTTGGATGCTCTTCCCGGATAATTGAAAAATAATAAACTTAATGATTTTCTTCTTTTATTTTAGAAGGAGTGTTACTAAAAGTGATTTCTTCAATTTCAGTAGGCAGTTCTGCTTCATTTTCATTTGTAAGCAGTTTCTTTTTACTCATATCACTTTCCTTTTATGGGTATATTACAAAGCTTTAACGCTTAGTTTATGCAATAAGATGCAAATAGATTTTTAAAAAAAACGGGCATAGAAAATGCCCATTTTCAGATAATAAAATTCGTATATAAACTTCATTTTAATTTTAAAATGGAGACCAATATGACTAGTTTAATTCAAGTTTTGACATGTATTATCAGAAAAATTTAAAACACCGGATCAATACTCGAATCCGTTGTTGAAATGAATGGTGAGGCAGGATTGAGAGTTTGAAAATTAAGCCCTCAAAAAAAGTCTCAGTAGATTCTAATTACTTTAAACTACTTAGTTTTAATAAACTGTTTGATTTGATCTTGTTTAGTAATTAAAGACTCCAATCTATTTAAATCAATTTTTTTATTTTTTGCTTCTGCTAATCTATTGCTAATTTCTAAAGCTTTTATTCTTTTTTCAATAAATTCGACTTTTCCAAGAAATAAATCTTTTAATTTATTTTCCAATTCTTCAAAATATAGAATTGATTCTTTTGCTATTTCCATAGCTAAATTAAGGTCAATTTTGAAAAACTCCTTTTTGTAATGAAATTCTTTAAAGATAAAGTGTAAATACGATTCCATAAAATGACAATCTGAAACTTCTTCAAACCATTGAAGTTTAAAATCTCCTATTGAAGCTGTTTGTTTAGACATCTGTTCTGCTCTAATTTCAGGATGCTTTTCAGTTTTTCCAATTTTAATTTTATCCTTATGTTCAGAATCGGACATTATATAAATGTAACCTTTACTCATATATATAAAATGTTTAATCAATATTTAATGAAATTGACTTTTATCAAAGAAAAAACAAAAAATATTTTTTAATATGTATTGTAATTTGTGTTTTCTATAGCTTTTGTAGTCGAAGATTTAAATTGATTTACTAAATAAAATGGGCATTCATTATGCCCATTTTTTAGATAATGAAATTCGTACTTGAACCCTATTTTATTATTAAGATGGATACCTATAGATTAGTTTAATTCAAGTTTTTGACATGTATTAGCAGAAAAATTTAAAACACCTGACCAATACTCGAATCCAGTTTGGTCTTTTATACTATATGTATAAGCATTGCTTTTAGAACCCCCTAAGTCTTTAGTAACTGTAACAGAACTATTTTGTCCACAGTCAGGAATTGAGTTCCAGAATACTGAAGTAGCGGATGAACCAACAACTTGTCCATCTACATAATAAGTTAACGTTATAGCATCATCACCTTGAAGAAAACTAGAGGTTTCGGGTCCGTACCAAAAAACAATACTTCCTTCGTACTTACAAGAACCATCATTTTTTTTTGCAGATGAACTGTAGTTAACTGCATCAAGATCTGTACAACCTTCCTTTTGACAACTGGTCAAAATTGAAGTACCCACTAAAACTAGACTTAAACTTAGAATTTTTAATTTTTTCATAGTATTTTGTTTTTAATAATTCCCTACTCGTAAGCTTTTCGGGTTCCGCTATTTTTTTTGTATTATTTTGATGTTTTATAATTCGCACGAACCAAATTAATCAGTTCTTGCTTTTTTTAATAACACTATTTCATAAGAATTAGCTTTTTTGTAACTATTGAGTTTCCAATAGATATTCTACAGAAATAAACTCCAGCATCTAAATTTTTAGGTTCAAAAATTGTATTGTAGATACCCTCATTTAGTCTACTGTCAAATAATTTAGAAATTACGTGCCCATTTATATCAGTAACTTCAACTTTTACTAATGAACTTGTTTTTAATGTAAATTCTATATTTGTTAGGTTTGTAAAAGGGTTCGGATAAATTTCCTGCAAAACAAAATCTTTTTGAAATGTTTCAACAGTTACAGTACTTTGAGTATTTGGCTCATCTGTCCCATCTACGGAAAGATCAGAGTTAACTGAAAATGCTCTTAAAACAAGATTTAAATAATCATTCCCAAATCTAACTCCATTAACAGGATTATTAGGAGCCAAACCAGTTGTTTTATCAGCTTCTTGCGTAATTACAAATAAATTATCCGCATTGTCAAATGATGTTACTAAATCAGCAACATATACATTTGGATCCCCCAAAGTTGTAGAATCACTATTATCTACCCAATTACTCGCATTTAGAGCATCATTTAATAACATATATAATACTCCTTCATCTGGGTCCAATGTGTCTGAATATAGTTGAATAGCTTGATATGTTAATGCTGTAAAACCATTATTGCTTACAGAAACTCTTGGTTTTGTAAAGTAATAATTAGTATCAAAATCTATATAAGGAGAGCCCCAATTTTCAATAGCATTATCCCATGCATAGGCGGTAATTTGCTTTTCAAATTCTCCATTGTCAAAATAATGTGTAGATGTAAATGCTAATGCGCCATAAACATCATTGAAATCCATACTTAATTCGTCAACGTTAGTTGCTCCATCATTACCTACTAAAATATCAGGATTTGACCAAGATAATCCGTCCCAAACTTGATACATAACTACGCTATTGTAAGTACTATCTGTACCGTCAGGATCATTAATCCAGCTAGCAATAGCTGTTAGACTATCTATATAAGCTACATTTACATTTCTATTTACACCAGATAAATCAGTTAATAACTCAGAATTACTAAAGTCCCAAGAGTCGTTTGTTTCCTGAATAACACTGTAATAAACATCAGAAGAATTGTTTTCTAAATCTGCTCCAGTCCAAACTATAATACCGTAGTTGCCTTTTCCCATAATGATATTAGCGTTTCCATCCGCTCTTCCACTTTCTAATGAAGATGTATCATCAGATAACCTAAATGGGTCAAGAAATGTTCCTGTTGAAATATCATAAATCGTTGCCCATATATCTTGTGCGCCTAAAACGTCTGACAAATCTTGTGTTGTAGTATCGAAATTACTAGAGTTGTATCTACTTTCTGTCCATGTTATTAGTGCTGAACCACTTGGCAGAATAGCTACTTTTGGATTAGTAATTATTTCTCTATCAGTAATAACTTCTTGAGGCTCATTAAAAGTACCTAAGTCATAATCAAGTTCAGCGAATAGAATTTTTTGATTCACATCTTCATAATCTAACCAAACAGTATAAAGTTTGTTATTATTCGCAGAAAATGCAGGTTGAGCAAAATAGTCCTGAACTTCAAAAGCACCATCCTTCTCAATAGTTGCAGTATACGATCCCCATGCATCAACATTATCATAAATTAGATTCGACCCATAAGGTATTTTCAATTGGTCTCCTATTGTTTTCTCGTAAAAAGTTTTTTCAACTCGACCTTCGGCTACAACTAAATTAACACCCAAAACTTTTCGACCTAACTTCCAATCAATTGCACCGGCTATTTCTAAGTCAATTCCAAATAATGGATCAATTTGTTGGGCTGGAACTGTAACATAACTGAATCCGCCTCCAATTGAACCTCTAGCAATAATACTTCCACCTGCATTGGCAATTCCAATCATATCTGCAGAAACTCTTAAAGTTCCTTCCCCATTTATTTTAGCAGTAACACGTGTTTTCTCCCCATTAATATCAATAAATCCCCATGAATTTGTGTTTGTATCATATCCAAATACAACTTGCCCAGATAAAGTTGCGCTAAAAGTAACTCCACCATCGATTTTTATTGTAACTGGAATTGCTGTGACAGGAAATCGAAATGCAGGAAATTTAATTTTGAATTCTGGTGTTTGATATGTTCCTGTAATTTGATAAGATAAATTAAAATTATCATCCAAGCTCAATAGGTTTGAAGCATCATCTAAATTATATGTGTATGGAATTGTTATTTGATTTAATACATTTAAATTAAAATTCATTGAAGGTATTCCCAGTTGAGAAGCAGAAGGGTTTTGATTAATGTCATAAACAATATGAATACTCACATTGGAGTTCATTAAATTATAAGGTCTTGAATTTAAACCAGGAACATCATTAGGCATTGAGTTTGGTGAGCTATTAAGTAATGGAAGTATTGCGTCAAATTCAATTATTCCATTGTTTTCTGTAACATTATCTGCACTTCCGTTAATTAACCAATGAGGTGTTGGGATTATGCTCAACGGATAATCAGAAGAATAGCCAATAACAACATCTGATGCATCATAAAATTCTGCCCAAACTACACAACCGGGGAACATATTTCCCATATCGGCATCCCATGTAAAACCATCTGTGCCATCTGTATCTTGGTATGAATCATAAACATCCGTATATGTTGGATCTGTTGAATAAAAAATAACGGTTTCAGTTTGTACTGGTGGAGTTTCTAGAAAAAACGTATTATTAATCCCCGTAATTCCTTCAACAAAAGTTCCGTTTAAAGTAGAAGTAAGTGTTTGTCCGTTGGCTAATGAAACCATCAGAAATGCGAGCGCAAAAAGTACTAATTTTTTCAAAGGATTTAGATTTAAATTTCTTCAAATCTAAAAACATAAAATCTGTTAATTTTTACAATTTATCTTTCGATGATCTGGGTGATTTAACGTTAAAATCCCTTATTATTCGTTTATAAGGAGAAGAATTTTTGCGATAAAAAATGAACCTTCAATTGTTGTTTTCAATACTGCATTCGAGTCGTAAAGAGCTAATCTTTATTGAATGATTTCAGTTGATTTAGATTGAAAAGTGTGATTCATTTAATCGTTTAGTTTCATTATATTGGTTTTATTGTTTTAAATTTTTTATCTTTTCCTTGATTGAGGAGGCAATTTCTAAGCTTTTAATAAGTTCAGCGTAATAAGCCTCTTGCTTAAAAATTTCCATACCGCTGCCATCTAGATTTTCTGCGGATTTTATAATCGACATAGATTTTGCAGTTTTGATTAAAGAACTTTTAAGTTGAGGTAATTCTTCTAGGTATATTTTGTAAATTTCAGCTAACATTGGCTCACATAATTTCAACTCTGCGTTCAAATAAATCGTTAAGTCGGCGAAAATTTTCTCTAATTCCTTTTCCTTTTTATTGTTGAGATTGGTTATGCAATTTTCAATTTCAGCATTTGAAGACATTTCATAACAGTTTTTAATCTCAACTTTATTCTGAGAATAAAAAAAATTAAAAAATGTAATTTGTAAAAAGATTAATATTATTAATTTCATTTTATAAAGTATTGAATTTTATTAAAAATATCGTACTGCTCTAATTCTATATCCGTTAATTTTGGTCATACCGGAAGTAAGTCCACTTAAATTAAAAAAGTTAATTGCTTGAGCATTAACAACACCACTACCTGTACTACTCCAATAATATCCTTCTGAAAATCCACCAATTAAGTTTCTATTATCAAATAATTTTTGTAACTCATTAGTAGAAGGTAAAGACCAATCATCAAAATTGTTTAACATTAAATCTGAACATATTTTAGCTGCTATCCCAACCTCATTGCATTGAGATACTATTGCAATAGTATTTGAACCTCCATTTCCATACATGCTCGATGTACTTATAAATGTTGCTCCACAACCCCAAGGCGCATTACCTTGGTCTAAGGGTGCTGCTATAAGTCCATGAGGTGTATTTGGGTCATAACCTGGGTCGGCAGGTTGTAAAATGTATGCTACTATACCTCCAAGATAATTGGTTCCAATGATTAATTGATCTTCAACAGTTAAATTTAAATTACAACTTTGACTCCCTATGTTTATGGAAAAAGTTGCTATTCCATTGCCAATAGGTGTACCTGTAATGATGAAATTTAAATTTCCAGAACCATTGGCAAAATTTCCAGAAATTAATGTCGCGGTTAATCCTGTAACACCTGTAGATGAAATGATTTGTCCATCATAATAACCACCATTTCCACCATTGTAAGAAATTAAAGAACTAACGCCATTAGCAAGGAAGCCTTCCCTTAAAACTCCAGTATTAACAGACATAATACAATTTAATGAGCTTATAGAACCAGGGCATTGTCCTCCATTCGTCCATGCTAAAGACCCGTTGCAAATTGTTAAAGTTTGTCCATTACTGCCTGCATTTAGAACAACCCAATCAGATCCATTCCAATACATTATTTGGTTACTATTTGTTCCATTGCTGAATCCATTACCTTGGGGACCAGTAATTGCAGTTAAGTAATCTTGAACTGTTCCTGAATTTCCTTGCGATAACCAAACTTCATAAGCGCTTAAACCATTTTGTCCGTTTGTTCCGTTAACTCCATTTTGCCCAGCTGGACCTTGGATACCTTGAATTCCTGTTGCACCAGTCGGTCCAGTTAAACCGATTGGTCCTTGTGCACCAGTTGACCCAACGGTTCCATTACACACATATTTTGTCAAAGAAGTGTTTACTTCACTGACATCTAAAGTTCCGTTGTTGTTGGCGTCTAAACCATATTCAATTTTTACACCACCTGTTGTACAGTTTGCGCCTGCTGCTTCCGTAGTTGTTTTTGCTAAGGTGTTTTTTCCATCAGCACCGTTTGTTCCGTTAGAACCATTTGTTCCAGCTGCTCCTTGAATTCCTTGAGCACCCGTTGCACCAGTCGGTCCATTTAAACCGATTGGTCCTTGTGCACCAGTTGCACCAGTGGTTCCATTACACACATATTTTGTCAATGTAGTATTTACTTCACTTAAGTCCAATGTTCCGTTGTTGTTGGCGTCTAAACCATATTCAATTTTTACACCACCTGTTGTACAGTTTGCGCCTGCTGCTTCCGTAGTTGTTTTTGCTAAGGTATTTTTTCCGTCAGAACCGTTTGTTCCAGCTGCTCCTTGAATTCCTTGAGCGCCCGTTGCACCAGTAGGTCCTGTTAAACCTATTGGTCCTTGTGACCCTGTTGCTCCAGTTGGTCCTGCAACCCCTTGAATACCTTGCGCGCCAGTTGCTCCCGTTGCACCTGTTAAACCTATTGGTCCTTGGGCACCCGTCGCACCCGTTGGTCCTGCAACACCTTGGATTCCCTGAGCTCCTTGTGGACCAGTTGCTCCTTCAATTGCCGTTAAGAAATTACTTTCTGTCCCTGTGTTTCCTTGTGCTAACCAAATTTCATATGCACTCAAACCATTCTGGCCGTTGGCTCCGTTGATAACATTCGTACCATTCATACCTTCAGGAACTAGAACATTTCCAGAGTTTGTCCATGAATTTGTATTTGCACTCCAGAAATAAAGATCTCCATTTATCAAATATGCATCACCAACGTTGCCTGTTATAGGTAATTCTGATGATGAAGTGAATGTATTTAAAATATTCAACCCAACACCAGTCTCGCCTTGAATACCTTGTGCACCAGTTGCCCCAGTAATTGCAGTTAAAAAATCACTTTCTGTTCCTGTATTTCCTTGTGCTAACCAAATTTCATAGGCACTTAAACCATTCTGA
>CALPMC020000102.1 GCA_943324565.2 Chitinophaga pinensis
TAATGCGGAGCGAATTTAACAAATTTGGACGAAGGAAGGGGTTAAAATCTTGAGAAAATCCATTTTGAATATTAAAAAAGTTGATGATTTGGATTTAAAAAATAGATTTTTAACTTCAAATTCTAAATCGAGCACCAAAACTTAATCCACTTCTTATAAAGAAAGTGTAATAATAGTTATCAAGACCAGTTGTGTTTTTTAGAAGCAAAGTGTATTTGTTTTCCAGAATTAAATTGATTTTTTGTGTTAACGGGTAGTTGAAAGTCAATCCAAGATTTACACCAAAATTGTACTTCGCAAAATTGGTCGTTTTTTCATTTTCTTTTTGCCAATCAGTTGTAGTTGAAATTGGATACCACATACCTGAAGGATTGATAGCCATGGTATTTGTTGTTGTTGACCCAAATCCATTTAGAATAACATTATTCGAAATGGAAAAAGAGGGTCCAGTGAAAAGGAATAGTGAATATTTAGGTTTTGAAACAAGTTGAAATTTATAATCAAGATCTACTTGAAAGTACTGAAAATGAATTGCGTAATTACTTGTATTGCCAGCACCCCATTTGTCATAGCTGCTTTCATAAATACCTAAATTCTGTTGACCATATTCTAGTCCTAAACGAAGATTTTTATCTCTATTCAAACTATCCAAAACAAGCGAAAAGGAGAAGCCACCTTTAACTTGGTATTTCATTTCAGAAGGATATTCTCTATTAAGATTGAATAATTTTCCAGCGCATACTCCCGTTGAAGTAGCAATGTAATGTTGTGACAAACAATCAAAAGGAAGATTTGAAAGTAAAATAAAAAGACTAAATACTATTTTTTTTGATGTGTTCATTTTGTCAAATCATTGAATCAAATCTAAGGTAAAAAAATAAAACAAATTGATTAAAAAGCACTTGAAATTTTTTTCTTCGGGATTAAACACGTAAATTGTACTCCAATTCGATTAAAAATGAAGCAAATTATAGCCCTTTTAGCGACTGTTTTTTTATTTTCAGCAGCTACTGATTTACAAAAAGGAACAGCGAGTTACTACGGAAAAAGCATGAATGGAAGAAGAACTTCATCTGGTAAAATCTTGCAGAATGACAGTCTTTATGCAGCGCATAAAACTTTACCTTTCGGATCTATTGTTCGTGTTGTCAATCTGAAAAATGACTCAATAGTTTTAGTTAAAATTATCGATAGAATGCCTCAGAAATCCTCTCGAATTATCGACTTGACTCAAGCCGCAGCAAAGCAATTAAATTTCATAAATGCAGGACTTACAACAGTTACTTTAGAGGTGATTGAATAAGTTTACTTTCAAACGTTTCCCCTAAAGCGCTCTTCAAAATATTTTTTTTGTTTACGTTTCAAAGTTGTTAAATCTTGTGGGATTTCTCGCTTCCAACGCTTATGTGACCACAGCCATTGGGATGGGTTTCGGATAATTTCGGCTTCCAAAATATGGGTGTGTTGTTCTGTTATCTGTCCCCATTCGAGGGATTTAGCATCTTTGGTAATCAGTTTTAATTCCAATTCGTAAAAACCACGTTTAACTTTGTGGACAATAAAAAAGACAACCGTAAAATTGTAGTCATTAGCCATGTGTTCCGTTCCAAAAAGCACAGCTGTATCTTGATTTAAAAAATTCATCCAATAGCTTTTAGTGGAATGTGCAGGTGATTGATCTCCTAAAGTTAAAACGGCAAATGGCTTCTTTTTAAAAGTTCTAAACTTTATCTGATAATTAGATGCATTTATAACTTGCATTCCAAAGCGTTCTCGACGTTGATTCACTTTTTTATCCCAAAATTTATTACTCATTGGCATTCCAATCCCGAAGGCTTGGTGATTAAAAAGAAGATTTTGTGAACTTATCAGCCATTCCCAATTGTTGAAATGACCAGAAACAAGAATTACATTTCTTTTTTCATCATACAATTCTTGCATTAATTCAGGATTTCGAACAAGCATTCTTTTCTTAAGTTGTTTTTTTGAAATGCTTAAATTTTTAATTCCTTCAACTAAAATATCAGTAAAATGTCGGTAGAAATCCTTTACTAATTGTTGTTGTTCATCCTCACTTTTATCGGGAAAAGAACGTTGAATATTCCCTAAAATCACAGCTTTCCGGTAAGGGAAAATCCGTGTAAAAAAGAAAAATAATAGGTCGCTAAATTTGTAAAGTAATCCTAAAGGTAAAAAGGAAATAGGAAAGACGATTATGTAATAAAGTACTGCGCTCATTTATAAATATTTACCATCCCACAATCGTTTAATTGTATTTGCAATTTCTTGCTCTTTGGAACTACTTCCTGCTTGAAAAAAGGAAGTTCCTTTGATTTCTTCTGGTAGAAATTCTTGTGCAGCAAAGTTTCCTGGAAAAAGATGACTATATAAATATCCTTCGCCGTAACCTAATTGTTTCATTAATGCCGTTGGAGCATTACGCAAGGGGAGAGGTACACCCAAATTTCCAGTTTCACGTACAATTGCTTGTGCTTCATTGATTGCGTTATAGGCCGCATTTCCTTTAGGTGACGATGCAAGGTAAATCGTACATTGTGCCAATATAATTCTGGATTCAGGCCAGCCAACCGTATTCACCGCTTGAAAACAAGAATTTGCCATTAATAAAGCATTTGGATTGGCTAAACCGATATCTTCTGAAGCAGAAATAATCAATCTTCGAGCAATAAATTTTGGGTCTTCACCGCCTTCAACCATTCGTGCAAGCCAGTAAACAGCTGCATTTGGGTCACTTCCGCGAATCGATTTGATAAACGCTGAAATAATATCGTAATGTTGTTCACCATCTTTGTCATAACGAGAAAGACTTTGTTGTGCATTTTTTAATACAATTTCGTCTGTAATTACAATCTCTTCTTGATTTTGGAAAGTACCGATAATAATTTCAAAAACGTTTAAAAGTTTGCGAGCATCTCCACTTGAAATAGTTAGTAAAGCATTTGTTTCAAGTAACGTTATTTTCTTGGAAGCGAGTTTTTTATCTTCTTTTATTGCACGATTTAGTAGTTGTAATAAGTCTTCCTTGTTATGTTCTTCTAAAACGTAAACTTGACAACGAGAAAGTAATGCCGAAATGACTTCAAAAGATGGATTTTCAGTAGTTGCACCAATCAAAGTGATCGTTCCTTTTTCAACTGCGCCGAGTAAAGAATCTTGTTGAGCCTTCGAAAAACGGTGAATTTCGTCGATGAATAAAATAGTTCCTTTCGTTTGAAACATACCGTTGCTTTCCACACGAGCGATGACTTCACGCACATCTTTTACACCAGAAGAAATGGCAGATAAGGTATGAATCGAACGATTTAAATGGATGGCAATCAATTGCGCAAGAGTAGTTTTTCCAACACCTGGAGGTCCCCAGAAAATCATTGAAGGAATAATTCCAGCATCTAAAGCGCGACGTAAGGATGCATCTTTTGCAAGTAAATGTTGTTGACCGATATAGTCATCCAAGGTTTTTGGACGCATTCGTTCTGCTAATGGCGCCGAATTGTTCATAGTCAAAAGTACTATTTTTTGCTTTCGTCCATCAATTTTGGATAATCGGTAATTAAGCCATCAACGCCTCTTTTTATCAATTTCTTTCCAGTTTTTGCTTCGTTCACTGTCCAAGTGAAGACTTTGATGTTTTTTGAATGCGCATAGTTAATCGCAGCTTTTGAAGCAGTTGCATAAAACATTCCTAAAGCGTAAGGTTGGAAACTAATTTCTTTCAATAATTGCTTTGCAGATTTAGGTTTGTAAGTCAAGTAAACCATTTTATTCGGAACGCCTCTTTTGTGTAATTCTTCTAAAATTTCAGGGTCAAAACACATAAAGATTAGGTTTTCTTGCATTTTAAAATCTTTAGTTTCCGCTAAAATCAAGTCCACAAATTCTTTTGGATAGGGCTGAGAAATTCCATATTCTTCTTTTTCGGATTTGATTTCAAACAATAAAACTTTGTCTTTCAATTCTACTTCTTTGAAAAAGTCACTCAACAAGGGTTTGTAAGCTGGCATTTTTTGCTGTTCAGGGAATTTAGGATTCCCAATACTTCCGCAATCAAACCAACTAATTTCTGATTGCGTCATTTTGTAGATGTTATGTTCTTTTTCGTTTTCGATTGGTTTTTTATTGGGAGTCAAACAAAATTCTTTTTTGAAATAAGGTTCATGTGACACAACCAATTGTTTTTCACCGTTCACAACAACATCTAGTTCAATTCCGTCAGCTCCCATTTTAAGCGCTTCTTGAAAAGCGATAATTGTGTTTTCAGGAAAATTCCCTCGGCAGCCACGATGTCCGTAAATTGGAGTTTTTGTTGATTGAGCTGACATACTTGTCAATTGAAAAAATGCAAATATAAAGTTGAAAAATTTCATATTTTACTTAGGTTAATTGATGAATAATTTCGGAATGATTTGGAAATTCTTTCAATAGATATTCGCGTTCAAAAAGTTCGAAATCAGCGAAGTCGAAACCAGGGGCAACAACGCAAGAAACTAAACTATAACCTGTTGAATCGGAAACAGAACTTCCAAAAATTGTATTCTTTGGAACTACGAAATGTAGCTTTTCTCCTTTCGATAAATCTGTTCCAATTAATGTTTGTTGATGACCAGTTGCATCTAAAGTGTGGACAATCAATGGACTTCCAGCGTGAAAAAACCAATGTTCATCACTTTTTATTCTGTGAAAACGGGATACATTTTCTGACGTTAATAAGAAGTAAATAGAAGTTACTAAGCTGCGATCGATATTTTCTAATTTTTCATCAGAACGGTAAGTTTCCTTGTAAAAACCTCCTTCAGGATGAGGAAGTAAATTTAATTCTGAAACAATTTCTTGTACTTTTTTATTCAATAGGTCCATGTGGTTTGTATCTGCCTCCTCCACCAAAATTAGGTAGAAAATATTTAAAATCTAAAGATAAATAAGTTCCTTCAACTTCACCAAAGGCTGTCAATCGATAGTTTGCGTTTCTGTATTCAGAAATTAATCCAAATAAAGGTCCAAGCGGTAGTCTTGCAGAACCACCAATGTAGTAAATTCCAGCTTTTTTGGTTCGATATTCAAAACCTAGATTAGCATTTAAATCGAGACCAATTTTTTTGTTGATGTCTACTAAACCGATATTGAAAAATTGATGAACACCACCAACATTTGTGATATTCCCTATGCTTGAAGGTTTATAGCCTAAAGCCAAGCCAAATGATGCGTTCATATAAAATTCATCATTAAATTTAATGTAAACCAACGCATTTATTGGAATATCATATTGGATAAAACCAAAATCATTTGTTCCAACAAGACTAGAGTCTTCATGAACCATATTCAAAGAAAAATAGCGTTGTGTAAAGTTGATACCTGTTTCAAAAGCAATTAATTCGGTTAATCCTGCACGAACGGTAGCACCGAAAGCGTATCCCATTTTTTGGGTG
The DNA here is from genome assembly GCA_943324565.2 of Chitinophaga pinensis. Classification (GTDB taxonomy): domain Bacteria; phylum Bacteroidota; class Bacteroidia; order Flavobacteriales_D; family Crocinitomicaceae; genus UBA952. The sequence continues at coordinate 5,445 of CALPMC020000102.1, forward strand.
ATTGTTGTTGAAAAGCTTTCATTCGAAATTGTCAGTGCTTTTTCTCCAATAAATTGGGTCGGGAAAATCGTTCTCACTTGAAAACCAAAATAATTTGGGTGTTTGCCTTGATTTCCAATTTGGCTAAAACCAAAATTAAAGCAAAACAAAAAAATAATAAAAGTTTGAAAGATTTTAAAAATCATTACTATTCAATATTGAAAATGTTTATTGGTTAATCCATTTTGTATTGTATTCAATTGGTTTTCGATGTGAATTAGTTGGCCATTCAATAGCAGGATAACCGATATAAAACAAACCTAAACACTTATCGTTTTCTTCCAAATTTAGAAAATCATTCATTTCATTGGTGTAGATTAATTTTGGTGTGGACCAAAAACCACCAATTCCATAGGCGGTACATGTTAAATGCATATTTTGAATTGCACATGCAACAGCTTCAATTTCTTCGATTTCCATAACTTTCTCTTCTAATTGTCTCTTCATTGAAACGGCAATAACAGCTGAAGCGAGTAGTGGACGACGAATTAATTTTCCAAGTTTTGCATCATTTTGCTGATCTTCAGTTGTTAACTTTAAATAGGTTGAGCCTAAAAATTGACTCAAGGTGCTTAATCCATCTTCCATAAAAACATTAAAACGCCATGGTTGTGTGTTCCCGTGTGTTGGTGCCCATTGGGCATTATTGAGCATTACTTCAATTTGTTCTCGATGAACTTTACGTTCTGAGAATTGCTCAGGGAATATTGTTCTTCTATTGCGGATTAGTTCGTTGATTTCTGAGAGGTTGTAGCGCATTTTGTTTTGATTTTAGGACGTTAGGATATTAAGACTTTAGGACTTTATGAGAGAATGACAAATGAGAGAATGGCTTTTCTCGAAGTGAGATTTTAATTTCCCTCCTTGAGGAGGGATTAAGGGAGGTGATTTAATTTAATTGTTTTGTCATCCCCCACAATCCCCCTTCAAAGGGGGAAGACTTCAATCTCACTTCGAATCATTATTTCTATTGACTTTACAGTCTTCACTCTTCACTTTCAGTTTTCAGTCCGCCGCGGCGGATCAGTTTTCAACTCCATTTTAAATTTTCAATTCTCCGTCAGCTGTTTTTGATACATTTCCGCATATTCTTTATTTAATTCCATTAATGATTGATGAGTTCCTGATTCAACAATTGCACCTTTGTCGAGCACCAAAATATGATTGGCATTTCGAATAGTAGAAATTCGATGACTTACGATTATTGAAGTTCTATTCTTCGAGTCTTGGTTTAAATTCCTTAATATAATTTCTTCTGTTTCAGTGTCAACTGCCGACAGACAATCGTCTAGTAGTAAAAACTTTGGATTTCGAATTAAGGCTCTAGCAATACTTACACGCTGTTTTTGTCCACCACTTAAATTTACACCACGTTCACCCAAAAGTGTTTCAAATTTATCTGGAAAATCTATGATATTGTGATAAACATGTGTTCTTTTCGTTGCTTCTATTAAAATATCCAATTCAACTTTGAAGTTTTTTAAACCAAATTTTAAGTTGTTGGCAATAGTATCTGAAAATAAAAATACATCTTGTGGAACAACTCCACTTTGCTCGCGAAATGAATCTAAATTGATTTTCTTAATGTCTATACCATTGACTAAAATTTCACCTGAATCACAATCATACTGACGCATTAGCAGATTAAATATTGTTGACTTCCCACTTCCTGTTTTACCAACAATTGCTAATGTATCACCTTTATTGATTTTAAAACTCAAATTCTCAATCGCCTTGATTCCAGTATTAGGAAAGGTGAAAGTGACATTTTTAAACTCAATTCTTCCGTCAAAGTTAAATTCACCAGTTGTTGGATTCTTGATTTCAGGTTCTGTTTCTATAAATTCGTTGATACGTTTTTGTGATGCTGCAGCACGTTGATTGATAGAAGTTACCCATCCGATACTTGCAAAAGGCCAAGTTAAGTTATTGACAAAAAAGATGAAAGCTACAATGTCGCCAAGTGAAATTTGTTTGTTGTAAGTCATCAATCCTCCTAAATAAATAGCAACTAATGTGCTAATTCCAATTAAAAAAATAATCGTTGGCATGAACAAAGAATTGATTATAACTAATTTCATACTTCTGGTTTTGTAATCATTAGCTGATGTTTCAAATTTTTCAAAAACTTCTTTGTCTCGGTTGTAAGCTTTAATTACTTGAATTCCAGCAAATGTTTCTTGAGCAATCGTTGATAAACGAGATTGTTCTTGTTGAACTTGGGTACTCATTATATTCATTTTTGAAGAAACCCAATAAATCAAAAAGGACATAATTGGCAGAGGTAATAAAACAAAAAACGTAAGACTCGGACTAATTTTTACCATTTGAGTAACAATCATCGCTACCAAAACAATTAAATTGATGGTGTACATGATTCCCGGTCCGAGGTACATACGAACTTGACTTACATCTTCGGAAATTCGGTTCATTAAATCTCCTGTAGCGTTGCGTTTAAAGAAAGCTAAATCTAGTTTTTGATAATGCGAATAAATTTCATTTTTCAAATCAAATTCTATCAAACGGGACATGACAATAATCGTTTGACGCATCAAAAACAAGAAAAAACCTTTTCCAATTGATAATAAAATATAGATTCCACCAATTTGAAGAGATAACCATAGAGCATCATTTACACTATTAACTTCGGTTGTCCCCATTAGATTGTTAACAGTTGTTTTTACATAGAGTGGCATTTGAACACCGAAGTAGTTACTAATTATAGTGAATATAATACCGAGCAAAAAATGCCATTTGTATTTGACAAAATATTTATTGAGGTATTGCAGTGACTTCATCGATTATTTTCTAATTTTGCGCTCGATTATTTGAGTTGCAAATGTAACCATTCAAATCTTAAAGTTAACGAATGAAAAAGAAAAGATGTCTGAAATTAAAATCCTCTCTGCATCCGATTTAACAGAAAATCCTGTTATCGGACAAATGGCTGTAATGGGTCACGAGCAAATTTTATTTTGCAATGATGAAGCAACTGGACTGAAAGCGATTATTGCAGTTCATAATACAGTATTAGGACCTGCATTAGGAGGAACAAGAATTTGGGCTTACGAAAACGAAATGGAAGCTTTGAATGACGTGTTACGTTTGTCACGAGGAATGACCTACAAAAATGCTATTTCTGGGTTGAATTTAGGTGGTGGAAAAGCAGTAATAATCGGCGATGCAAAATCAATTAAATCAGAAGCACTTTTTAGAAGATTTGGAAAATTCGTTAACAGTTTAGCTGGGAAATATATTACTGCTGAAGATGTGGGTGTTTCTCCAATCGATATGAATTGGGTAAGCATGGAGACAAAACACGTTGTTGGTTTACCAGGAAAAAGTGGTGATCCATCACCTGTTACTGCTTACGGTACTTATATGGGAATGAAAGCTTGTGCGAAACATCAGTTTGGTTCAGATTCATTAGAAGGTAAAAAAATCGCAGTGCAAGGTGTTGGTCACGTTGGGGAATATTTGGTGAAGTATTTAACACAAGATAATGCACATGTTTATATTTCTGATATTAATCAAGATGCTTTAGCACGCATTTCTAAAACTTATGGTGCTCAAGTCGTTGGATTAGATGAAATTTATGATGTTGACATGGATATTTATGCTCCATGTGCTTTGGGAGCTACGGTTAATGATGATACTTTGGGGCGTTTGAAATGTTCAATTATTGCTGGTGCAGCGAATAATCAATTAAAAGTAGAAGGACAACACGGAATTGATGTTATGAAGAAAGGAATCATTTATGCTCCTGATTTCACATTAAATGCTGGTGGAGTAATCAATTGTTTTTCTGAAGTTCAGGGATTTTCTGCTGAATGGGCTCATAACAAAGCTGAAGAAATTTACACTACTATTTTCAATATTGTTAAACGTTCAAAGGACGAAAATATTCCAACTTATCAAATTGCAAATAGAATGGCTGAGGAGCGAATCGAATCTATCGGTCGTGTAAAATTACCTATGTAAATCATATCATGTTAAACAGACGACATTTAAGGATTAAAGTCCTACAAATTCTATATGCCTTTTTTCAGGCAGGTGAAAAGGATGTGTTGAAGGCTCAAAAAGAGTTACTACACTCAGTAGAAAAAATGTATGACCTTTATTTATATTTATTGTTGACACTTCCAGAGGTGAAAACAGCAGCAAGTAATAAAATAGAAGAACGTAAACGTAAATTGCGACCAACTGCTGAGGATTTGAAACCTAATTTGAAGTTCGTTGAAAACGCATTGATTCAACAATTGGAAGATTGTAAAGAATTACGTAAACTCTCTGAAAAACGCAAAGTGAATTGGATGGGCGTAGAGTCACAAGAAATGTTTCGTAAAATGTACATGCAAATTATGGAAAGCGAAACTTTTTTTGAATTTATGAAAAATGATTTAATTGGTTATGATGAAGATAAAGCATTTGCCTTACAATTGTTTAAAATTGAAGTGGCTAATTCAGAGTTATTGATTAATTTTTTTGAAGAGAAAAGTATTTTTTGGCAAGACGATATTGATTTATGCTGCTCAATGGCAATTAAGACGATCAAATTGGCAAAAGATGATCAAGAGTTTACTGTGTTGCCACTTTACAAAGAAGATGATGATGAAAAAGAATTTATCGTTAATCTTGTACGTAAAACAATTGAAATGGATAAGGAAAATGAATCCTTAATCATGGAGTTAGCTCAAAACTGGGAACTAGATCGAATTGCAAAAATGGATATGTTTTTATTGAAAATGGGAATTACCGAATTGCAAATTTGTTCAAGTATTCCAACCAAAGTAACTTTGAATGAGTACATTGAAATCTCTAAGTTTTATAGTACACCAAAAAGTAACTTATTTGTTAACGGAATTTTAGATAAAGCAATAGAAAAATTAACCAAAGAAAAGAAAATAATAAAAATCGGTAGAGGGTTATTGAATTAAGAATTCGAAGTGAGATTAGATTTTCCCTCCTTGAGGAGGGATTAAGGGAGGTGATTATAAAACATTAAAAGTCATCCCCCTTAATCCCCCTTCTTCGCCGCGGCGAAGAAGGGGGAGGTACAAAATATCACTTCGAGAAATAATCAAATTTAAAGTCCTAAAATCCTAAAGTCCTAACATCTTAAAATAAAAAAAATGAAAAGAACATTCTTATTTAGTTTACTATTTGTAGCGCTTACTTCATGTGGCGATGAACAAAACATCAAAGTTGGTCAA
>CALPMC020000103.1 GCA_943324565.2 Chitinophaga pinensis
CGTTTTCAAGCCAAAATGAAAGAATTATTTGAGTCCTCTGAGCAAGAAACAGCTGGAAAAAGCAATCGCAAAAAGTCAAAGAAACAATTAGAAAAAGAGGAACAAGAAAAAGCTACTGAACAATTAAAAAACAAAAGTTTGCGTTCCATTTATATTTCACTGACGAAGGTTTTGCATCCAGATACAGAAACGGACGAAGCGTTAAAGTCAGAGAAGTTGGAATTGATGAAATCAGTAACGAAAGCTTATGAGGAAAAGGATTTGCAGACCTTATTGCGCTTGGAAATGGAATGGGTTTTCAAAACAAGTGAGCACCTAGAACAATTGGCAGAGGAAAAACTAAAAATTTACACTTCTGTTTTGAAAGAGCGAGTGAACGAATTGGAACAAGAAAAAATTATGATTCATCGCAATCCACGATTTTTTCAAGTATTTCGTTTTCTTGATTTTAATCAGCAAAAGGCAATGATGTTTATAAAAGAAGAACGAGAGGATCGAAAAAAAGCGATAAAGTTCTTTAATTCTGAAATAAAAAACTTGAATTACTTGGGGAATAAAAAACAAGTAAAGGCGCACATCAATGATTTACATAATACGATTTTTGATAGTTTTTTCGATGATTTTATATATTAACAAAAAGAACTATTGAACACTTAATATTTCAGTTGTTTTTCCGTTAAATTGAACCTTGTCTCCTTTCGTTTTTCCTATTAATAATTCTCCGATTGGAGCTTTTGGATTTAAAGCAAAAATCACTTCATTTTCAATAGTTACTGTACCGATTCCTACCGAGAAATAATACCAGCCATTATTGGTTTCAACTAAACTGCCTAAGCCGATTTTCGATTGTACAATCGTTGGGTTTATTTTTTGTAAATTTTCTTGCAATTTCAGTAACTCATTGATTTGCTTAGTTAGCTTTTCCTGTTCCAATTGTGCCATTGCAATTCCTGTCTCATGCTTATCTCCAGCTGAACTTTTTGCATCATTTCCTGAGGCCGCATCGAACATTTCGTCCAAGATCAATTTCAGGTTATTAATTCGATTTTTAACTTCAATTAAAATTTGACTGTGAGTGATTTCTTTATTGGGCATTTTGTTTTTATTATTTTAAAACCATTTAGTTTGTTTAAGGTTTAGTTCTGGATTTTCAGGAATTTAATAGCAACTAGAGATGCAAATTTAAGCTAACATTTTAGTTTTTTATTTCTTTGTAAAACTTTCTACCTCCGTTTTTACGTTCAAATTTATATTTTTACAAATATGTTAACCCAAACAGAAGAAAATTATTTAAAAGCGCTGCTCCATTTAACTTCAGATGGAAATGAGCAGGAGGTTACCGGCACCAATCAATTAGCGAAGTATTTAAACGTACGTCCTGCTACAGCTAACGATATGCTCAAAAAACTCAAAGAAAAATTTTTGATTGAACAAGTGCGCTATGGTAAAATTTCATTGACTGAAGAGGGGAGAAGTCGTGCCTTGTTAATCATTCGAAAACACCGTATTTGGGAAACTTTTCTTCACGACATTCTCCATTTTGAAGACGATGAGGTGCACGAAATAGCTGAGCAATTGGAACACATCAAATCTGATAAATTAATTGATCGCTTGGATGCCTTTTTAAATTTCCCTAAAGTAGATCCGCATGGAGCTGAAATCCCAAGGTCTTAATTCATTTTTAAACCACAAAAATTATGTTTTATAAAATTGTTATTGCTATCATTATTAGCAATTTATCTTTCGTTTGCTTTTCACAGCTTGATTTAAAAGAAATCATGAAAGGCCACGAATTTGTTGGTTATCTTCCCGATTATCAGCGTTGGTCTGCAGATGGAAAATCCATTTATTTTGAATGGAATAAAGATAAAGAACCTGGAAATTCAACTTATAGCTATGATTTAGTAACGGGAAAAGTACAAAAAGTGGAGGAGAAGAATTATCCAGCTTTAGTGAATTACGATGCTAAGCAAAGTTCCTTTTTAGAACAATTTTATTCCACTGGAAATGCATTAATTGCTTATTCCAAAAAAACAAATACACAACAAGTAATTTTTCAGCATTCCGATCAATTGTTTAATGTTCAACGAATGAATGACCCAACCAAGATTGCTTTCCAAATGGGGCAAAATTTATTTATTTGGTCAGGAAAATCATTGCTGCAAATAACGAACTTTAAAAGTGGAGAAGCGCAAGAGGAAAAAACGGATTCCACTTTTTTAATGAAACAGCAAACTGAATTGTTTCAATACATTCAAGATAAAAACAAGAAAAATGAATGGAATACTGCTAAAGATAAACTTACAGGCTTTCCGTTTCCGAAAGAAAAATTTGTTGGAAATGGTTCCATAAGTGAATTACAAATTGATCCTTCAGGAAAGTATATTTCGTTTACTTCTTATTATTCAAGCAAAGAAAAATCTACAAGTGTCACCCAATTTATTACAGCTGATGGTTACACAAAAGAACAAAAAGCACGTTCAAAAGTTAGTCAAAATGAACCGAATCAAGAGTTGTATTTGTTTAATTTAGAGCGAGATACATTGATTAAAATTGACTTTTCGCATTTGACAGGAATTAGAACAAAACCTACTTATCTTGCTGATGTTAACAATCCAAACTATGAAAAAGATCGTTCGCTATTTGTTCATCCTTTAGTTTTTGCTAAAAATAGTTCGCAAGCTTTGTGCGACATTCGTAGTGCTGACAATAAAGATCGTTGGATTGTATTGGTAAACCTTGAAAAAGCGACCATTAAAGAAATCGAACATCAACACGACGAAACTTGGATTGGCGGCCCGGGAATTGGTTCATGGAATTCAGAAATTGGAACTTTAGATTGGTTGGATGATGGAAAAACCTTCTATTTTCAATCCGAAGAAGATGGCTATTCTCACTTGTGTTTATATGATTTGGTTGAAAACAAAGAAACACAATTGACAAAGGGTAATTTTGAAATTCACGCGGTTCAATTGTCAGCTGATAAGAAGACATTCTACCTTACAAGTAATCAATCGCATCCTGGAAACCGAAATTTTTATCACTTTGAAATTGCCACGAAAAAAATGACGCCCATTTTGACAGGTGACGGTTACTTTGATGTTGCCATTTCTCCGGATGAAAAGTCCTTGGCTGTTCGTTACTCGACAAGCAATCAACCTTGGGAAATTTATGTTACTAAAAATACTCCAAAAGCAATTGTAGAACAAAAACAACTGACTAATTCAACAACTGCTCAGTATAATGCCTACAAATGGAGAAATCCACCCGTTATTACTTTCAATGGTTCGGACGGAATTCCTGTTTATGCACGAATTTATGAACCTGAAGTATCGAAGAAAAATGGTGCAGCCGTTTTATTTGTTCACGGTGCGGGTTATCTACAAAACGCGCATAACTATTGGAGCCTTTATTTCAGAGAATATATGTTTCACAACTTATTAACTGATTTAGGTTATACTGTTTTGGATGTTGATTATCGTGCGAGTGAAGGCTACGGAAGAGCTTATCGTACAGCTATTTATCGTCACATGGGCGGTCGCGACTTACAAGATTTTGTTGATGCAAAAAAGTTCTTGGTTGAAAATCATAAAATAGACCCAAAACGAGTAGGAATCTATGGAGGTTCTTATGGTGGATTTATCACTTTGATGGGACTTTTCACTACTCCAGATGAATTTGCGTGCGGTGCGGCATTACGTTCTGTAACGGATTGGGCACATTACAACCATGAATATACAAGTAATATTTTGAATTACCCAGAGACCGATCCAGAAGCTTATCGCAAAAGTTCACCAATCAATTTTGCTGAAAACCTAAAAAATCCCTTGTTGATTTTACACGGAATGGTGGATGATAACGTTCAATTTCAAGATGTTGTGCGACTTAATCAACGATTAATTGAATTGGGTAAAACCAATTGGGAAATGGCAGTTTATCCCATCGAACAACATAGCTTCACCGAAAGTTATTCTTGGTTCGATGAATACAGAAGAATTTTTGAATTGTTCGAAAGCGAGTTGAAATAGCTTTTTTTTCTGTATTTAAAATAATTACAATTCCACGAAATGAAATGCTTTTGTCAGTTGGATATAGGCTTCTGTGTAGGAATTATCAGCGTTTCGAATGTAAAAGTCGCTAATAGATAAATTCGATTCCTTTTTTTGAAATTGACAAATGATGCGTGTGTTGGGTTTGTTTTCTTTGGCGTGAATTTGTATCAATTGCTTGCAGAAAAGTTGATTTTCACTTGCTATTTTTTGAATATAGGTTTGTAATTGAAAAGGAAGAATCAGCCAAAAATCGCCATCTTCACTTAAAATTTGATTTACTAAACGGAATAACTCCGCTAATTCGTTGCTATCACTGTGTTTCGCTCGGTTGTATTCTAAATCAGCTCCGATAATTGATTCTAAATGATAAGGTGGATTGGAGAAAATTAGATCGTAGTGCTTCTCAAAATCAATTGTTAAATAATCACCTTCCAAACATTTCAAGCGATTGGACCAAATGGATTGTTCAAAATTAAAGGAACATTCAGCCGCGGCAAATGAATTGATTTCAACAGCATCTAGATGGATTTCTGTATTTTTTTGAGCTACCATTAACGATAGCACACCTGTTCCAGTTCCTAAATCTAAACCCAAATTTTTATAAGTCGCGTCGATAAAAGCACCGAGCAACATAGCATCCGTTCCAACTTTTAATGGATTATTGGCTTGTTTAACGTCAAATTGCTTGAAACGAAAAACAGACAAATTAATAGGCTTTAGCGAAAATAACTCTTCCTGCAGAAGGTTTTCCAGTTACCATACAAACTCCTTCTTCTTGCTCTTGGTCTAACGCAATGCAACGAATTGTAGCTTGGGTTTCTTCCTTGATTTTAGATTCGGTTTCTTTCGTACCGTCCCAATGTGCTAAGAAAAATCCACCGCCATCAATTTGACTTTTGAATTCTTCGTAAGTATCAACTTTCTTTGTGTTTGTTGCTCTGAAAGCTTTTGCACGTTCAAAAAGATTTGTTTGAATTTCACCTAAAAGGTTTTCGATAAATGCATCTAGTCCTTCAAAATCAACTGTTTGTTTTTCTTTCGTATCGCGACGTGCAATTTCTGCTTTACCATTCTCCAAATCTCTTGGTCCCATTGCCACACGAACAGGAACGCCTTTCACTTCGTAATGTGCAAATTTCCATCCTGGTCGGCGATTGTCATCATCGTCAAATTTGAAAGAGATACCACGCGCTTTTAATTTCGCAGCTAGTTCTTTAATTTTTTCAGTTATAGCTTGTAATTCTTCATCAGTTCTATAAATTGGAACAGCAACTACTTGAATTGGAGCCAAAGTAGGAGGGAGGACTAATCCTTCATCGTCGGAATGTGTCATAATTAAAGCGCCCATCAAACGAGTTGAAACACCCCAAGATGTTGCCCAAACGTAATCTAATTTTCCTTCTTTGTCCGCAAATTTTACTTCAAATGCTTTTGCGAAATTCTGACCTAAAAAGTGAGAAGTTCCAGCTTGTAAAGCTTTTCCGTCTTGCATCATAGCTTCAATACACAATGTGTCTTCTGCTCCGGCAAATCGTTCGCTTTCGGTTTTTCTTCCTTTAATTACTGGCATTGCCATATAATTTTCAGCAAAATCAGCATAAACATCTAACATTTGTTCTGCTTCTGCAATTGCTTCTGCTTTAGTTGCGTGAGCGGTGTGTCCTTCTTGCCAAAGAAATTCAGTGGTACGCAAAAACAAACGTGTACGCATTTCCCAACGAACAACGTTTGCCCATTGGTTGATTAATATTGGTAAATCTCTGTAAGATTGAATCCAGTTTTTGTAGGAGTTCCAAATAATCGTTTCAGAAGTTGGACGAACGATTAATTCTTCTTCCAATTTTGCTGTTGGGTCAACGATTACGCCGCTTCCATCTTCTGCATTTTTCAAACGATAATGGGTAACGACAGCACATTCTTTAGCGAAACCATCAACGTGGCTTGCTTCTTTACTCAAGTAAGATTTCGGAATGAACAAAGGGAAATAAGCATTTGAGTGACCTGTTTCTTTGAATTTAATATCCAAAACATCTCTCATTTTCTCCCAAATAGCATAGCCATAAGGTTTGATAACCATACAACCACGAACGTCTGAATGTTCAGCTAAATCTGCTGAATATACCAAATCATTGTACCATTTTGAATAATCTTCTGCTCTTGTAACGCCTTTCTGTGCCATATTCCAATTAATAAATAGGTTGCAAAGTTAATCATTTGAAACAATTGGACAATTTTAGGATTTGAGCAACACTAATTTTAAGAATTGACACGAAATGCATAAAAGATTGGTTGAGAATATTACCCCTGATGCACAAAAAAAGACCAATCTTTCAATTGGCCTTAACTTTATTATTTTATAAAACTTTCAGTTCTTCGTTTTATATATGCATTGCTCTATTCTCAGTTGCTGCCATCGCCGCTTCTTTTACTCCTTCCGAATAAGTTGGATGAGGGTGACAAATGCGTGCAATGTCTTCTGCTGAAGCGCGGTATTCCATTGCTACAACAGCTTCCATAATTAAATCTGCTGCACGAGCTGCAATCATGTGAACACCTAACACCTCATCAGTTGTTTTGTCAGCTAAAATTTTAATAAACCCAGCTGTGTCCATACTTGCGCGCGCTCTTCCTAATGCTTTGATTGGGAAATTCCCAACTTTATATTCAACGCCAGCAGCTTTCAATTCTTCTTCTGTTTTTCCAACAGCTGCAATTTCTGGCCACGTGTAAACTACTCCAGGAATTAAGTTGTAATTCATGTGAGGTTTTTGTCCTGCCAATTGCTCAGCTATAAAAACACCTTCTTCTTCTGCTTTGTGAGCCAACATTGCTCCACGAACAACGTCTCCAATTGCATAAATATTAGGAACAACAGTTTGTAGATGATCGTTCACTTCCACTTGTCCGCGATTGTTTGCTACCAAACCAACATTTTCAAGACCTAAACCTTCTGTATAAGCTTTTCTTCCAACGGCAACCAAGCAATAATCCGCTTCGAAAGTTACTTCTTCACCTTTTTTGTTCAAGGCCGTTAAAACAACAGATTTCCCTTTGTTTTCAACCTTTTGTACACGGTGTTCTAGTTGAAATTTGAAACCTTCTTTTTTCAAGATTTTAGCAAATTCTTTTCCAATTGATGCATCCATAGTTGGAAGAATCGTTGGTGAAAATTCTACAACTTCGATTTCAGTTCCCAAACGACCGTAAACTGAACCAAGTTCTAAACCAATAACTCCTGCTCCGATTACAATCATTTTCTTTGGAATCTCTTGTAAATTCAATGCTTCTGTAGAAGTAATGATGCGTTTTTTATCCGGCTCCATTCCTGGGAAGAAATTCGGTTTTGAACCAGTCGCAATAATTATATTTTTACCTGTAATGTTGTTTGATGTTCCGTCAGTAGCAGTAACTTTCACAGTGTTTTTATCAACGAAAGAACCAACTCCAGTATGTACTTCAATTTTATTTTTGTCCATCAAGAATTTTACGCCCGCACACGTTTGACTTACTACGTCATTTTTGCGTTGAATCATTTGTTTGATGTTCGCTTTCAATCCAGTTAATTCGATTCCGTGTTCAGTGAAACCGTTCGCTGCATTGTGAAAATGCTCAGAAGAATCCAACAAAGCTTTGGAAGGAATACAACCAACATTTAGGCAAGTGCCACCTAGAGTGTTGTATTTTTCAATAATTGCTGTTTTCATTCCCAATTGGGCACAGCGAATTGCAGCCACATATCCTCCAGGGCCAGAACCAATGATAATTACGTCGTATGAACTCATTTGAATCGAATTTTAAGCAAAGTTAAAATATCTAAGCGAACGAACTTCGATTCGTAGTGAAAAGTTGAAAAAGTGTGTTGAGGTAAAATTTTAAATGTGTATCCTCAATCGTCCCAGTAAAATACTTTAATATTTAAAATCAACTCTTTAATCGAAGTGAGAGCTATTTGGTGAATATTAGCGAACCATTATCGGCCTTGAATTTCTAGGTTTTAGCTACTGAACTAAAACTGTTAATTTTTAAAATTTCTGTAAGAACATTTTTAAAAAATTTCAGTTTCAGAAAGGAGTTAAAATTGTTCGCAACGAGTTGTAAATAATTATAGAACAAATATTTGCGAACAAAAAGACATTCAGAGCCTTGACTTTTTTGTTTCTTTTTTTGTTAAGTAAAAAAGAAAGGCAAAATTAATGATTGCTCAAATTGGAATCTTTTTTCGAGTTATGAATTACAGTTGTATTATTTTTTAGTGGTACGAAAGCGTTTACTCAAAAAAATAAATTTCTTTTTGATAAAGATGCGATTTCATTCCATCTTATAGTCTGACAATGTTTGAGTAATTAACTAATTTCGTAAAAATTAAAAACGATGGAAAGCAACAGAATTTGTACCTTGTTTAACATACATTATCCAATTATTCAAGCTGGAATGATTTGGTGCTCCGGTTGGGAATTAGCAAGCGCTGTATCCAATGCTGGCGGTTTGGGAATTATTGGCTCCGGCTCAATGTATCCCGAAATTTTAGACCAACAAATTCAAAAATGTAAAGCTGCAACAAATAAACCTTTCGCAGTGAATCTCCCAATGCTTTACCCCGATATCGACAAACATATCGAAACAATTATTAAACATAAAGTGCCAATCGTGTTCACCTCAGCGGGAAATCCTAAAACGTGGACAGCTCACTTAAAAGCACACGGAATTACAGTTGTTCACGTTGTTTCAAGTGTGAAATTTGCTAAAAAAGCGGAAGAAGCTGGTGTTGACGCTGTGGTTGCAGAAGGTTTTGAAGCAGGCGGACACAACGGTAGAGACGAAACGACAACTTTGTGCTTGATTCCAATGGTGGCGAAAGCGATTAAAATTCCTTTGATTGCTGCTGGTGGTATCGGAACTGGACGTGGAATGCTTGCTGCAATGAATCTCGGAGCCGACGCCGTGCAAATTGGAAGTAGATTTGTCGCAACGCCTGAATCGAGTGCGCACGAAAACTTTAAAAAAGTGGTTGTTGATGCACAAGAAGGCGATACTTTATTGACCTTGAAAGAATTAACTCCAGTGCGTTTGGTGAAAAATGAATTCTTCAAACAACTTGAAAATGCCTACGAGCAAAATGCAAGTGTTGATGATTTGAATAAATTATTAGGCAGAGGTCGCGCTAAAAAAGGTATGTTTGAAGGCGATATTGTGGAAGGAGAATTAGAAATTGGTCAAATTTCAGGTTTAATCAATGAAATTATTCCCGCGAAACAAGTTGTAGAAGAGATTGTTACAGAATTCACGAACGCACTTAAAGAACAAAACTCACCTAAATTTCAATTTTAAATGATACAATTTGAAAGGTTTGAACTAGAAAATGGACTTAAAGTTCTTTTTCATCAAGATATAACGACTCCAATGGCGGTGGTCAACACACTTTACGATGTCGGTGCTCGCGATGAATCCGAAGAACATACTGGTTTTGCGCATTTGTTTGAGCACTTGATGTTTGGTGGATCCAAAAATATCAGCGACTTCGATACGCAATTGCAAATGGCTGGCGGAGAAAGTAACGCTTTCACTAGCAACGACATCACGAACTATTACGACGTGCTTCCCGCAAACAATTTAGATACAGCGCTTTGGTTGGAAAGTGATCGAATGTTGTCGCTTGCTTTTACCGAAAAAAGTTTAGAAGTGCAGCGAAATGTTGTGATTGAGGAATTCAAACAACGTTACTTGAATCAACCGTATGGCGATGTTTGGTTGCAATTACGACCACTTGCCTACAAGGAACATCCATACAAATGGGCAACAATTGGTAAGGAATTAAGTCACATCGAACAAACAAAAATGGAGGATGTAAAAAACTTTTTCGCTAAGTTTTACAACCCATCCAACGCAGTTTTGTGTATCGCTGGAAATTTTGAACTAGCAACGATAAAAGAAAAAGTCAATTATTGGTTTGGCTCTATTCCCAAAGGATTAAAACCTCCTCGCATCCTTCCAAAAGAACCCATTCAAACGGAATACCGCGAGTTGACTGTTGAAAGAAATGTGCCTGCAAATGCATTTTACTATGCCTTCAAAATGGCGGAACGCAAAAGTCCTGAATATTACATCACTGATTTATTGAGTGATTATTTGGGAAGTGAAAAATCTTCCAATCTCTACATTGCACTGAAAAAAGAAAAGAAATTAGTAGCTGAAATCAATGCCTATATTACCGGTTCTATCGATGAAGGTTTGCTGATTATTTCTGGAAAATTAAACGATGGTGTGAGCTTTGAAGCCTTAGACGAAGCGCTTTGGATAGAATTGCAAAAAGCAACAGAAAATGAGTTACCTGAAAAAGAATTGAATCGTTTAAAAATCAAACTAAGAACAGCCAAAGAATTTCAAGAACAAGGATTGCTCAATCGCGCAATGAATTTGAGTTTCTTTGAGTTATTAGGCGA
>CALPMC020000104.1 GCA_943324565.2 Chitinophaga pinensis
GTTTGAACATGTTTTAAAAATTCCAGCACATTTTTGGCTTAATATGCAGCGTTCTTATGATGAGTTTATAGCACGTGAAGAGCTTAAAACTATGTTAGCAGAATCAATAAGTTGGGCAAAGAAATTTCCATTTGCAGACATGGTTTCAAAAGGATGGCTAAATTCTAAATCAACCTATGAAGAAAAAACTTCAGAATTACTTGCCTTCTTTAGCCTTAGTAACCATACAGCATGGGAAAACTATTATTTCAAACAACAATTAAAAGTAGCTTTTAGAATTTCATTGGCACACATGAAAGAACCTTATGCGATTTCTGCATGGCTAAGACAAGGAGAAATTCTTGCTTCTCAACTTTCAACAAATCCTTATAACGAAAAAGGTTTTAAAGAAATTCTTCCAGAGATAAAAAGACTTATGGTAAACCATCCAGAAAACTTTTTTGAACTATTACAAGCTAAATGTGCATCTGTTGGGGTCAAAGTTGTTTACACACCTTGTATTTCTAAAGCACCAATTAGTGGAAGTACAAGATGGATTAACGATATTCCTTTAATTCAATTATCTGGGAGATATAATCGAAATGATAGCTTTTGGTTCACCTTATTTCATGAAGCTGGTCACATATTATTACATGGAAAAAAAGAAATTTTCCTTGAACAGTCAGAATATGCTGATAAAGACGATTCGAAAGAAATAGAAGCAGATAATTTTGCCATAAAATGGACTTTGAAAACCGAACAAGAAACTGAAATTATTCAAAATATGCCTTTAACGGATAAACAAGTTATCGATTTTGCAACTAAATTTGAAACACATCCTGCTTTAATTATTGGTCGTTTACAACATAAAAAACTATTACCTAAATCAGCAGGAAGAAAATTCATCAAATCTTTAGATATAGAAAAAAATTGACCCGCATCACTGAATCCACTATTGAATCCTTTGCAATTGAGTTATTAACCCAACTTGGTTACGAATACCTATATGCACCAGAAATTGCACCTGATTCTGAAAATGCAGAAAGAGATAGTTTTCAGCAAGTGTTATTAGTGAGTCGATTGCAAACAGCTGTAAAACGCATCAACCCAAGTGTTCCAGTTGAGGTTCAAAACGAAGCATTAAAGGAAATTCAACGCATTGCTTCCCCAGATTTATTGGCAAACAATGAAGTTTTTCATCGGTTTTTGACAGAAGGTGTTCCTGTTTCTAAACGCGTGGATGGCGATGACCGTGGCGATCGCGTATGGTTAATCGATTTTAAAAACCCATCCAATAATGATTTTATAGTTGCTAATCAATTCACAATTTTAGAAAACGGAAACAACAAACGTCCTGATGTACTGCTTTTTGTGAATGGTATTCCACTTGTTGTGATTGAATTGAAAAATGCAACGGATGAAAACACAACCATTCACTCGGCATTTCAACAAATAGAGACGTATAAAGCAATAATTCCAAGTCTTTTCACCTTTAATAGTTTCGTCATTGTGTCAGATGGTTTTGAGGCAAAAGCTGGATCTATTTCATCTGGATTTAGTCGCTTTATGTCTTGGAAATCCGCCGATGGAAAAGCAGAAGCATCCCATTTGATAAGTCAATTAGAAACCTTAATCAATGGAATGCTCAACAAAGAAACCTTGATTGACTTGGTGCGACATTTTATTGTTTTCGAGAAATCGAGTAGGGAAGATGCCGAAACAGGAATTATGAGCATTACAACCGTTAAAAAATTGGCAGCCTATCATCAATATTATGCCGTTAATCGCGCCGTTGAATCCACATTGCGAGCAACAGGTTTTAATTCCGAAAAGGATTTACCTAATAACATGGCAATGGAAGCTTCAGAAAGTTACGGTTTGCCTGGTGTGAAAAGTCAAGCGATTGGAGACCGTAAAGGAGGCGTAGTTTGGCACACACAAGGAAGTGGTAAATCGTTATCAATGGTTTTCTACACAGGTAAAATTGTATTGGCTTTGGATAATCCAACGATTTTAGTAATCACCGATCGAAACGATTTAGACGACCAACTTCATGAGACTTTTGCAGCTTCGAGACAATTGTTGCGACAAGAACCAGTTCAGGCGGATGATAGAAATAAATTAAAAGAGTTATTAAAAGTAGCTTCTGGTGGTGTCATTTTTACAACCATTCAAAAGTTCCAACCAGAAGAAGGAAACGTTTACGAATTACTTTCTGATCGTAAAAACATTGTCGTAATTGCTGATGAAGCACACAGAACGCAATATGGTTTTAAAGCCAAAACGATTGATGCTAAAGACTTTGAAGGAAATGTAATTGGTAAGAAAATCGTTTACGGTTTTGCCAAATACATGCGAGATGCTTTGCCTAATGCTACTTATTTAGGTTTTACAGGCACACCAATTGAAACAACAGATGTTAATACGCCCGCTGTTTTTGGAAATTATGTGGACATCTACGACATTGCACAGGCCGTTGAAGATGGCGCGACCGTTCGCATCTATTACGAAAGTCGATTAGCAAAAGTAAATTTAAGTGAAGAAGGCAAGAAATTGGTAGAATACCTTGACGACGAACTCGAGCAAGAAGATTTGAATAATACCCAGAAAGCTAAAGCGAAATGGACGCAATTGGAAGCGTTAGTTGGTAGTGATAATCGCATAAAGAACATTGCGAAAGATATTGTCAATCATTTTACCAAACGCCAAGAAATAATTGAGGGTAAAGGTATGATTGTGTCAATGAGTCGCCGAATTGCAGCTGAATTGTACCAAGCTATTATAGAGTTAAAACCCGAATGGCATTCTGACGATTTAAACAAAGGAGTTATTAAAGTTGTCATGACATCCGTTTCATCTGACGGTGCTAAAATTTCAAAACATCATACCACAAAAAAACAAAGAAGAACACTTGCAGATCGTATGAAAAACCCCAATGACGAACTTCAATTAGTGATAGTTCGCGACATGTGGTTGGCAGGATTTGATGCACCAAGTATGCACACACTTTACATTGATAAGCCAATGAAAGGTCATAATTTGATGCAAGCAATAGCAAGAGTTAATCGTGTTTATAAGGACAAACCAGGTGGATTGATTGTCGATTATTTAGGAATTGCAGCAGACCTTCAAAAAGCCTTGTCGTTTTACTCAGACGCTGGAGGTAAAGGAGATCCAACAATTTTACAGGAACAAGCCGTTCAATTGATGTTAGAGAAATTAGAAGTTGTTTCCCAGATGTATCATGATTTTGAATATGAAACCTATTTTGAGGCGGACACTTCTAAGAAATTATCATTAATTCTAGCAGCCGAAGAACATATTCTAGGTTTAAATGATGGTAAAAAGCGGTATATAAACGAAGTAACAGCATTGTCAAAGGCTTTTGCAATGGCCATTCCGCACGATCAAGCAATGGATGTTAAAGATGAAGTTTCTTTTTTTCAAGCAGTAAAAGCACGATTGGCAAAATTTGAAAGTTATGGTTCAGGAAAAACCGACGAAGAAATAGAAACAACCATTCGACAAGTCATAGACAAAGCCTTGGTTTCTGAAAAAGTAATTGACGTTTTTGATGCTGCTGGAATTAAAAAACCAGATATTTCAATTCTTTCAGAAGAATTTCTCACAGAATTGAAAGGCATGAAACATAAAAATGTGGCTTTAGAAGTTCTGAAAAAACTCTTGAACGATGAAATAAAATCAAGGGCAAAAATGAACCTCGTGAAGAGCAGAACATTTTTAGAAATGCTCGAAAACTCAATCAAAAAATACCACAACAAAATTCTTACTGCTGCGGAGGTTATTGATGAATTAATAAACCTGAGTAAAGACATAGTTAATACCGACAGTGAAGCTAAACACATGGGATTAACTGATTTTGAATATGCTTTCTACACCGCTGTTGCTAATAATGACAGTGCAAAAGAGCTAATGCAACAAGATAAATTGCGCGAATTGGCAGTTGTGCTAACTGAAACCATTCGACAAAACGCCTCCATCGATTGGACAATTAAAGAAAGCGTCAAAGCAAAACTAAAGGTTGCTGTGAAACGACTTTTAAGAAAATTCGGATATCCACCTGACATGCAAATGTTGGCTACAGAAACCGTCTTGAAACAGGCCGTAATGATTGCTGATAAGATGATTTCGGGGTAGTTTCAAGAATTAATACATTTATTGAATATCAAAATCGTCGAAAATACCGAAGTGGTACTTAAATTATTCAAAATAATGGTTGAGAATTTCGTGAAATGATTCAAATTTGATTTCGTAAAAGCAGACTTTCAACTATCTTTGCATTCCATGTTTCCCGAAGAAGAACAATTACTTAATCCAATTCTCATTCATTACCTGAATCAATCGATAGATGCAATTTTGTCGGGGGAAATTCAAAAAGCAACCAAAATCACCCGAACTGCGAGTTTGAAATTTATTCTTCAAAAAAAGAAAACACCTGAATTTACAATTCTTATCGAAAAAGAAGGTTTGAAAGGAAGCTTTTTGGTTGAAGACTGCACACTTGTAAATGGCAATATTTCCCCAGACGACCACAAACGCATCAAAGCATTCTATGCCGATCCGAAATCACAGGTTATTTTGAAGAAGGTGTGGCTGAATAAGTAGGAGGGATGTATTCTATGTGTCGAATTGTATTTATAACAATATGTATTTATGAAAATATGTGTTTTTAAAAACATGTATCTTTAAAATAAAGTGTTAATATAAATAAGAATACTTAAATCATTTATTTATTGATAGTTAGTTTCTGTTAATACTGATTTTCTTTTATTTTCAAATGCAACTTGAAATCAGATCAAAAAAGTACGGAATACCAAATGAATGAGTTATTATTCCAAGATACTAAAACGAATAGTTACTTATACTCAATTTTGAACACTGTAAAAAGTCACCAAAACTTACTACACTTCTAGTAAAATCAAAACGTTTTCTAGAAGAATCCTGAAATTTCTCGGGATTATCGAGGTTTCTCGGGGAAATTGCAAAAGAACTTAAAATTGCCTTCTTTACTTTTTTCTTGGTTCTTTTGGTTTTGGGAGGATTTATCTGGGAAATTCGGGAATTTTAGCTCATGTCTTTTATACAATTGTGTAATAGATAAATAACTTTCTATTCAATCTTGTTTTTTTTGGATTTTTATTCGTTGAATAACAAATAACGTCGCTAAATAAGTTAACCGAAATCATGATTTTTTTCAAATATCTTTGTACTTTTTAATTTTTATGCTCAAAGCAATTATAGTAGAAGACGAACCTACAGCACAGGAAGTACTAACGGACTTATTATCAATCTACGTGAAGGATAAAATAGAGGTTGTTGGTAGCTGTTCTACTATTGAGAATGCCGTTGAATTATTATTCAAAAGAACTGAAATTCAGTTAATATTTTTGGATATCCAACTTGGTGAAGGTCGTTCAGGATTTGAGTTGTTCAAATATTTAAGTCCAGAGAAACATACTGTTATATTTACCACCGCCTTTGAAAAACACGCCGTTCAAGCATTAAAGTTAAATGCAATAGATTATTTGGTAAAACCAATTCATTTTCCAGATTTAATTTTGGCGGTAAATAAAGCAATTGAGACATTGAAGTTTAAAGCAAACTCTGCTTATTTAGAAACAATTTACCACGAATTAAAAAACCATAATCTTGATTTAAAATTTAATAAACTTGCTGTTCTAAAAGGGGAAGAATACATATTTATTCCTTTTTCTAGGATAAATTATTTGGAAGGTGACGGAAATTATACTAAAATCTTTACTTTAGATGGAGATACCTTTCAAACTCCAAAAACCTTAAAAACTTACGAGGAAATATTACCGAAAGAACTATTTTATAGAATACATAAATCACATTTGATCAATTTAAATTGCATAAAAAAATACAATCGTATAGATGGAAATCTCGTTTACCTACAAAATAATATTTGTCTCTCAGTATCAAAACGCAATGCGGAAAATTTCTTACGTATTATTCAGTCTGGCGTTATTGATTCTAACTAACTCTTCGTACGCTCAAAATTATACTTACAGATTAATTACTACTAAAGATGGTTTACCATCATCCACAATAACAGGTATCACAAAAGACAAGAATGGTGTAATTTGGATAGGTACAGAAAAAGGCTTATGTTACATTTGTAATGGTAAAATTCAACAATTTAAAGGATTACCTGACGAAGGAGTACTATCTCTTTTTGCAAGTTCTGACGGTTCTATATGGGTTGGGCTTGGAATCGACAAATTTTTAGTTAAAATTAAAGACGGTAAGGTAATATCTTATACAAATGAAGCTAAGTCCAAAAAAAATGGTTTGATTTTATCTATTTTCGAAAATGAAAAACATGTTTATCTAGCTCAAAATGATGGTATAACTGTCATTTCTCCAGAAGGAAAGTTTAAACCGCTGATTAATAAAATCATTTCTGATACAATGATGTCTTATTGGACAATTGATTTTTTTAGTAGAAATAATAAAGTATATGCAACAAGTCTTCTTCGAGGCGTCAATGAAGTAATTATTCGCAAAGATGATGTTGTTTTTAAGAATATTTACAAAGGTGATTTTCTATATGGCTCAACTTGTTCAGACAATAATTTGATTTTAACTTTTGATCCTGAAGCAAAATTATTCAATGCCGATAAATTTCTAAGTCGAAAAAATCAAAAACCAATTAAAACGCTTTCTGCTCGAAGACCCGCAATCTATACTAAAGACAAAGACAAAAACATATTTGGTGGATGTTATAATATGAATTATGGCGCACACGGTCTAATTAAAATTAATGCGAATTTTAACGAAGAACTTCTTATACCTGAGGTTATTTTAGGTCAAGAGATATTTTATGACAAGGTCAATAATGATATTTATTTTGGAACTGCTTCCGGTTTATTAATAATTAACGCTTCACTCTTTTCCAAGTCATTTCATCTTAAATCAAAAATCGATAATAATTCTTTCATTTCGAGTTTTCCAGTAAGTAATGGGGTAGTTGCTCTTACTGACGAAGGACTTGTACAACTAAATGAAAAGAATGAAGTTGTTAAGAAGATTACGGTACGTGAAATGGTAAATGTGGCTATGAAGCCAAAATCAGATGGCTTAAATTATTTTAGGAAACATATGCTAAAAGAATGGAAGTCTAAATCAATTAGCGGTATTCAATTAGATTATTTAAAACTAGTCAAGAACAAATGGATAGTATTTTCAAAATTTGGTTTTTTTATAATCAACAAGCAATTTAAAATTGAAGATTTTATTCCAATAATTTCAACAAACTTCAACTATTCAGCTAAAGGAGAACTATTATTTGATCTAGACTTTATAAGTTTCATGGCTTTGGAAGCAAATTCAAACAAAACAATTATTTACGACTGTTTCCATCATGAGAAATTTACTTTCAAAAAAATGAAAGGAATAGAGGTTTTTGGTAAAAAAAACATATTGATTTCCAGAGATCAAGGGGCTTTTTTATATGATAACAAATCACTTAAAAAGCTTAAACTTGAAAGGTTAAATTCATCAGTATTCAATTGTACATCATTCCAAAATAAATATCTTGTCATTTCAACTGTTAAGGGTGAGCTATTAATTTATGATAGTGAGCAAAATTTTGAATTAATTAAAACTTTTGAGAAGTCTGCATTTTATGATGAGTCATTAATAGACCTCACGGGAAATGAGAATTACCTTGTTTTTATAACTTCCAAAAGAATTTTTATTTGGGATGGGAATAGCTTGAAAAGTTACAATGAATATCAGAATGGAATTGATTTGTATCGTCGTGTTAATATAAATGGAAAAAATCTTGTTATTTACGGTCCAAATTCGATTCTAAGACTGGAACTTCCCAAGCTACTCAAGGAGATTGATAAGAAAATCGTTTTTAACGTTACAAATAAATTCACCAAAACCAACGAACCAATATTTAATAAGTCAAACCAATTTTTCGCCAAAAAAGATGCTGTTTATTTACAGTTTTTGTCATTCAATGAATTGGATTTTGATGTTTTACAAGCATTTTATCGTACCAATCAAAATGATTGGATTGAAATAGATCAAAACGGAAAAATCTACTTGCAAAATTTAGATTTCGGGGATACAAAAATTGAATTTAAAGTAACAGATAAAAGATCAGGTGAAGTAACTTGGAAACAAGCATATACTATTACAAATCCTGCTCCTTGGTATTTCCAATTCTGGGCAATTTCTCTTTATATTATCTTGTTTTCTTCAATTCTTATTTTGTCAACACGATTTTTCATTATCAAATCAAAAAAGAAAGAAATTGAAAGTTTGACATTTAAAAACAGATTAAATGAATTACAAATGGAAGCATTACAGTCGCAAATGAATCCTCATTTTGTGTTCAATGCACTAAATTCAGTTCAAAAATTCATCTTAAATATTGATCAAGAAAAGGCATTGCTATTTTTGAATCAATTCAGTGTGCTTATCCGAAAAGTACTTGATTTTTCAAGTTTAAAATCAATCACAATCGAAGAGGAAATAGCGTTTCTTAATTTGTATTTGACTATTGAAAATCAGCGTT
This sequence comes from Chitinophaga pinensis, assembly GCA_943324565.2. Taxonomy (GTDB): domain Bacteria; phylum Bacteroidota; class Bacteroidia; order Flavobacteriales_D; family Crocinitomicaceae; genus UBA952. The sequence continues at coordinate 8,552 of CALPMC020000104.1, forward strand.
TTCAAGACTGTATAAAAGTGGAAAAAGTAATAAACTGCGATGACGAACTATCAATTCCACCTTTACTTATTCAGCCTTTGATTGAAAATGCAATCATATACGGTTATAGAAGCGAAAAAGGAGAAATGCTTATTTTCTTTTCAATAACTCAAGAAGACAAAACACTTCGAATTGAAGTAAAAAATGAAATGAATCTAAACATTACAAAAAATCACACTTTTCAATCCAAATCAACTGAAATCATTCAAAAAAGATTAGCTCTTTACGACACGAATGCAGTATTGAAAACAACGATTGAAGGTTCATTTTTCATCGCTACAATACTACTTCCCGTTAACGAATAATAAGGAATTTCAACGGTAAATCAGTAATAATTCCGAAAGGTAAATCGCTAGAAATCCTTCATTTTATGTATTTAGTTTTGGAATCAATATAGTTCCATTCTAATGAAAAATGTTTCATGTTTAATACTTTGTTTGATTATTACGTCAGTGTTTTATTCCCAAACAATCACTCGTTCTTCAATAGGTTCTTTTGGCTCAAGTGTTTCAAATGATGGAATAACAATTCAACAAACTTTAGGTCAACCTTCAATAGTTACAAATGAAATCAATGAGGAAGGAACAGGACTGCGCCAAGGATTTCAACAACCAATTTCTTTCATTGAAGAACAAAATGAACTGAACGTAAGGCTTTATCCAAACCCAAATCTTGGCGAGTTTTCTTTTATTGTGGAAGAAGACACTGAAATTAAATTGCAGTATCAACTTTTTGACCAACAAGGAAAATTAATTTTTCAAGGTAAAACCGATTCAAATTTGTTGACGCCCATCTCGATTCAACAACCAAGTCCAGGAATGTATCACCTGAAAGTTTCTGATGGTACAAACAATTCCTCATTTAAAGTCAATGTAATTCAATAAATTATGCGATCTATTTTTTGCTTGCTACTTGCGAGTTTGCCCATTTTTTCATTTGCTCAGCATAAAGTAAAAGCAGACGAAATCAATTTTCTAGTTGGAAAAAACACCACTAAATTTCTATATGCTTTTGGAAGTGAAACCAAACCCAAACAATGGGTAAATGGAAACAGTTATTCCTTGAATGTCAATTTGGAATTAGCGCCCAAACATTTCTTGCGACCAGAGGTAAATTATTATCAAGCAGGAGCAAAAAGTGATATAGATAATTTGGCTTTGGCTTGGAGATTGAATTATTTGGGATTAGGTTGTGGTTATTCATACAAAGTATTTTCACTAAAAACCATTTCATTGTCAACTGGTGCTTCTTTTGGTTTGGATTTTATGACAAAAGGTGAGCAAACAATTGGAATCGAACGCTACAGCATTACTGATAGTGAAGCTATGAAGCGCTTGAACATTGGGAGTAATGTGTTTGCGAATGCAAAATTTAAAGTAACTGAAACCTTGTATTTGCAATTTGAATACCGTTTTGGTTACGGCCTGAATCAAATAGAAAAAGACTCGGGTGAAAAAACAAGAAACATCTCCAACACAGCCTTTATCGGTTTGTCGTTCAAACTTTAATTCCATAAAAAACATTCCATTATGAAAAATAGTTTCCTTTTATTATTTATTGCATTTATTGCCAATTTCGGATTTGCGCAAGCACCACCACAAGGCATTAATTACCAAGCTGTTGTTTACAGTGACAATGGTGAAAACGAACCAGGATTAAATGTTCCGGGTCAAGTGTTGAGAAACAAAAACATTCGTGTGCGTTTTACAATAATTCAAAATGCGA
>CALPMC020000105.1 GCA_943324565.2 Chitinophaga pinensis
AAAACTAGTTAAATTTAAAGTCGCTCCAGAGTTTGGACCACCGATTGATAAAAAACCATTTGGTGCAATAATTGTTCCTGTTGGAAATCTGAAAGTTCCGTTAACTCCTGTTGAAAAATTCCCATTAAATCCAATCAAGTAACAACTAACATCTATCGCACATGCTGTTGGATTATAAAGTTCAATGTATTCTTTTCCATAGGTCACTTGCGAACACATTTTTAAAGATTGAAACTCGGCACCTGTTGTGCTAGTGGTTGGATTCACCATCACTTCATTTATTTTGATTTGTGCACTTGAAATGGATGTAATTGCTAAAAAAAGAACAAGTAGAAATTTAGAATAAATGTACTTAAGATTCATGGTTTTTATTTAGTAGTTCAATAACTCAATTTAATATGTAAAAGTTGCATTAAGAAAACCTATTTCTTAATACGCTAGTAACTGCTTTAATTTCTCTTCCACTTTCTCTGCATTTGGCAAAAGCTCTGCTTCAAGTATAGAATTTAAAGGAATTGCAGGTGTATCAATCGAACCTACAATTGAAATCGGAGCATCTAAAAATTTGAAATTATCTCTTTGCAATCTTCCTGCTAAACCAAGTGTGAAAGAAGACTCTATTGATTCTTCAGTTACAAAAAGAATTTTATTATGTTTTCTACATAACGTATTCATTGCTTCGTGATCTAAAGGATTTAAACTTCTTAAATCTAAAATCTCAACTTGACCTTCAAACGTTTTTGCAGCTTCTAAAGTCCAATAAACACCTCTTCCGTAAGTGATTACACCACAAGAATTACCTTTTTCAACTTCAGATTCATTTGCCTCCAAAACCGTTCTTGCTTTTCCAATCGGAATTACATAATCTTCACTTGGTTCAATAGACATTGCCCCTTCAGTTCCTGGGATTTTTGACCAATATAAACCTTTATGTTCTAAAATAACAACCGGATTTGGGTCGTAAAACGCTGCTTTCAATAATCCTTTTAAATCAGCTCCATTTGATGGATAAATAACTTTAATTCCTCGGATATTAGTTAAAACTGATTCAACGCTCGAAGAATGGTAAGGTCCACCTGAACCGTAAGCTCCAATTGGAACACGAATCACACAACTAACTGGCCATTTACCATTTGAAAGATAATAAGACCTTGAAACTTCAGTAAATAATTGATTCAATCCTGGCCAAATGTAATCTGCAAATTGAACTTCAACGAAAGGTTTTAATCCAACTGCTGACATTCCCACCGTTGAACCAATAATAAATGCTTCTTGAATTGGTGTGTTAAAAACGCGGTCATCACCAAAAGTTTGAGCTAAAGTTGCTGCTTCTCTAAAAACACCACCTAATCTTCCACCAACATCTTGTCCGTACAATAAAGCTTCTGGATGTTGATGCATAATTTCTCTCACTGCAAACAAAGCAGAATCGACCATTACGGTTTTCTTTTTTCCTGCAGGTTCGCGTTCGCCTTTTTCTTTTGTAATTGGTGTGGGAGCAAAAATAAAATCAGTCACTGAAGACGGATCTGGATCAGGAGAATTCAATGCTTTCTCATAATCTTCGTCAACTAAATTTCTAACTTCTGCTTCAATGTTTATGATTTCTGCTAAACTCACCCCATAATCCTCCAAATTCGCTTTGATTTTTGGATATGGATCACGAGTTGCAGCTTCCTCTAAATCGTCTCTGTACCATTCTTTTCTAACGCCGGATGTATGATGTCCTAAAAGTGGAACCTTTGCATGAACAATAAATGGTCTTCTTTCATTTCGAACGATTTCAAAAACTTCTTTTATCGTATTAAAAGATTCAATAAAATTGCTTCCGTCAATCGTTCTTACCTCAATTCCAACAAAACCTTTTGCATATTGCGTAATATCTTGCGCTCTTGTTTCGCTTGCATTTGCAGAAATATCCCAACCATTATCTTGTACTAAATAAACAATCGGAAATTGCTTCAACGCTGCCATTTGAAAAGCTTCAGAAACTTCGCCTTCTGTACACGAAGCATCGCCAAGCGAACAAACCACAACTGGAGCTTCACCAATTTCAGAAGTTGAAAGTCCTGTTTTTTCTTTATATTGAATTCCCATTGCAATTCCTGTTGTTGGGATGGCTTGCATTCCAGTTGCAGAAGATTGATGTGGGATTTTAGGCATGTTTTCACGATTCAATGAAGGATGCGAATAATAAGTTCTACCTCCTGAAAACGGATCGTCTTTTTTCGCAAACACTTGTAACATTAGTTCATAAGGTTGCATTCCGATTCCCAACAAAATACTGTCGTCGCGGTAATAAGGAGAAACCCAATCTTGTGGTTTTAACTGCATACCAACAGCAAGCTGAATCGCTTCATGACCACGGGAGGTTGCATGCACATATTTTGCAGTAATTTCTTTGTTTGCTTCGTATTTTTCTGCCAACGTTTTTGCTGTTGCCATTAACTTGAAAGCTTTTATTAACTCGAGCTTTTCGACTGCAAGTTGGTTTTGTTCTGTTGCTATTTCAGACATACTTTTTAAAAAGAGTCCCAAATATACAAAACACGAACGACTTTTCGATTGAAATTTTGTATGTGTGGATATACTTGTATTTTTGCGGAAATTATTGAAAGATGCTGGGATTAAAAATGGCAACCGACCCAAGATGGGTAAATATCGTTGAACGCAATTTGGAGGAGATACTGGTGGATCATGCTTTTTGTGAACAGAAAGCTGCAAGCAATGCAATTTCTATGATTGTTCAATATCCCCATTATTCAGATTTAGTTCAAGCTATGACGGCAATTTGCCAAGAGGAAATGGAGCATTTTGATAGGGTGCATCAAAAATTATTGGAACGCGGATTGACATTGGGTTTTGAAAGAAAAGATCCTTATGTGAATGATTTATCTGTTTTCTTAAGACAAAGCAAAACGAATAGTTCTAAAAAAGGACTTTTTGTGAATCAAATGCTATTTGCTGCAATGATCGAAGCGAGAAGTTGCGAACGTTTTAAAATTCTATCCGAAGAATTAGAAGATGCAGATTTACGTAATTTTTATCGAAGTTTAATGGAAAGTGAAGCGCGACATTATACTACATTTCTACACTTTGCTCGTAAATATGGAGATGGAATAAATGTTGATGAACGCTGGAAAGCTTTCTTAGAATTTGAAGCAAGTTTGATGGAAAAATATGGTAAAAAAGAAACCATGCACGGTTAGTTTCCTCGTTATGCATGGTTCTCAACTACTAAACAAACGTATAATCTTAAATATACGTGTGCGCTTTCTTTCCACCAATATTTAAAATCATAATCCTAATTAAATCCCTAAATTGAGTTAATATTTTCTTTTTGCCATTCTTTTTCATTGATGAAAAAGAATCACCACGAAGTAGCAGCGAAGCTAAAAAATCAAGGCTCTGAATTTATTTTTTCCGCCGAGGCGGACGCAAATTATTGTTATCCAAATATTTACAACTCGTAGCGAACAATTTTAACCCCTTTCTGAAACTTAAATTTTTTAAAAATGTTCTTGCAGAAATTTTAAAAATTACAAGTTTCAGTTCAGTAGCTAAAACCAAGAAATTCAAGGCCGAAGATTGTTCGCTAATAATCACTAAATAACCCTTACTTCGATTAAATTATTAATTTTTAATATTCAAGCATTTTACAGGTACGATTGCAAACACTCAAAATCTTAAATGCTATCTTTAAAAATTCAATAGAATTCCTGCTGAAACTGGTGCAAAATTCGGTCCTTTGTCTTTTTCAAAAAGTGATGTTAAACCATAATGAATAAAAACACTGTAATTTCCGTAACCAACGATTGCGGTTCCATATGCTTGAAACGGATGCATATTAAAGCTCGATCTCATTTTATCCTTGTATTTCTCTCCATCATTCTTCCATTTTTTAAGATAAGATGCTCCCATTTTAAAAGCGCCAGTTACACCAAATGACAAATGCCAGTTTTTATCTGGATTTTTAGATGTATTAAATTCAAGCAGTAATGGCACTTGAAGATAAAATAGCTGCAAACGATTTGTACTAAAATCATTTGAAAGGTTGATTGTACCAAATGTTGAATCGCTGTTTACAGTAATATCAACATTGTTTTTCAATTCATAAAAACTAAATTGAAACCCTAATCCAGTTGTTAATCCAACGTATTCTTTAATGATTGGAAATCGTTTCTCATAAATATTCATATTTAAACTAGCCGAACGGCTGAAATCGATTTCAAGAAAAAGGGCATCTTCTTTATCCGCGACAGCAAAATTATCTGTAACAAAGAAATTTGCTGATCCCCCAAATCCAGCCCAGTGACCTTCCCTACTTCTATCTTCTTTTTCGTCGTCTTCATCATCTTCAATTTCAACGGAATCTTCACCGTCCTCGATTATCACTCGCTCATCGATTATTACTTTCTTCTCGCCGTTTTTACCATCTTCTCTTTTTTCAACGATAACGATGCTTTTATTACCCAATTTGATTCGAGTTGTATCGCTTTTGTCATCAACTTTAAGATCACCTAACTCGTCAATAGAAATATCATCTGTTTTTTTAGAAATAATAATGGTAGTATCACCACCTTTAATTATAGTTTGTTTTTGAGTACCATCCACCAAACTCTCAATGGTCATAATACTTTTATCTTCTGTTTGTATAATTGTTTGACGTTCAAGATTCCCTTCCAAAACATCCTTAATTATAGTTGTAGTGTCCTTGCCTTCTATAATTATTTGCTTTTCGGTAGATTTAATTTGTGCCCCAATAAACCCGCACGTAAACAAAGCTGATGATAGTAATATTGTTTTCATTTTTTCTATGTTTTGCTGTAGGACGAACTCGTCTTTTAAATGTTACAGTGATTAGTTACTTTTTTTTCTTTCGATTGAAAATTTTCCGATTTTCAAGTGAAATTCCTTATTAGATTTAGATTTTCTTCTTTTAAAATCAAACGAAATTCCTGTTGCAGTTGATACTTTTTGGGAGAAGGAAGCATATTTTTCTTCATTGTTGGGATCTGATTTACCAAAAAGCACTTGATTTACTTTTTGAACAAAAAAAGATTTTACTGTCAAAGTTTCAGCTTTAGAAGATGAAGACTCTATTGTTGGATTTGTTGTTTCAGTTGGCGCAACGAATGCAAAATCTTGATTGTTATTTTCAAAAGTAAATTTAGAGGAATCCACTTCTTGCGCAACCAAAATTGGTTCTTGTGGAACAACTGAATTGTTTGTTTTTGGCAAAGAATCGATGGAATTAACTTTAGATTTTATTGTCGTATTAAAATCGTTAGCAAATTGTATTGTCTCTTGTTTTTCCTCTATTGAGTTTGGAGAAATTTGCTTTTCGTTTTTAATTTTCTCTTTACCAGCAGACTTTTTCTCCTCCTCTACTTTCGGACTTGTTTTAAAAAACAGGTAACCTGCAAATAACACAACACTTGCTGCTGCGGCATAAGATAAAGCACGTCTAAAATTAAATAGTGGGGTAATCACTGCAACTTTTCTTAATTCGTCTTTATTTTCAAAAATCAATGAATTATCAACTGGAATTATCGTTTTAGAATAAGCTTTAAACTGTGCTTCAAAATTTATATCTGCTTGAAGTGCACGATTAAAATGTAATGCTTCCGTTTCATTTAATTCATTTTCAATTTTAGCTACGATAAAAAGTTCTGTTTCATTTTCGTGTAATGAACCGAAAACGGCTGGTTTAATTGCTGTTGTTTTTTTAAGGCTTTCTTTAGATGAGAATTCAATCGAAAAATCAATTGGAAGTGGTTGAACATCTAAGTCTTCTGTATATTCTGGATGTAAAGCAACAAAATCCATCAACTCGTTGATTTCAAATTGACTTAAATTTCCTTCTTGAAAATCAAGTAAATAGGCTTCAATATTTTCTTTTGTTATTTTCATATTACTGCCTCTATTGTACCAATGTATTCTTTTAAAAACTTTCTTGCCCTGAAAATATAAACTTTCACTTGTTGCTCACTTAATCCAGTTATTTCTCCAATTTCTTGGTAGGAATATCCTTCGTAATCTCTTAGCAGTACAACGTTTCTTTGTATTTCAGACATTTCATTCAACCCTTTATTCAAAATTTCGTGCAAGTCAATTGCTTGTAATTCAGAAACAGGATTTCTATCAACTTGCTCAGCGTAAACACGCGTGCGTTGTTCTTTTCGTGAATGGTCAACTATTGCGTGGTAAACTGTTGTAAATAAATAAGATTTTGCATTTTCAACTGTTTCAAGTTTAATCCATAACTTTTCGAACGCATCTTGTACAAAATCGCGCGCCATATCACCATCGTTAATGCTCTTTAAAGCAAAACGATATAAACCATCAGCGAACTGATCTACAGCTTGATTATATTCTTGAATATTCATCCTAGTTGCTCGTAGGACGACTTCGTTTTGGAAATGTTACAGAGAAATCAAAATTATTTTTGTTTTTCTTCATATTTCTTTTTGTACTTGTTATAAAGATCTGTTTGAAAGTTAGTTGCGGACTCAAATTTTCCATTTACTAAAATTAAACTTACTTTATTTGTACGCATATCTAGTGCTGGACCCTCTGATACAAAGAGCGTTGCAGATTTTCCAACTTGAATGGAGCCATATAATTTATCTATACCTAAAATCTCACAACTACTCAAAGAAATTGCACGTAAAGCCTCTTCCTCCGTTAATCCATAAGCCATTGCTGTTCCTGCCAAAAAAGGAATATTTCGTGCATTCATTGTTTCCATATCGCCTGTGTTTTGAAGGCAAAATTTAATCCCCTGTTGTTGTAATAAATAGGGTAATTTGTAAGGTAAATCAACCGCATCTTCATCCATTTCTGGTAAACTATGAACACGTGTCAGCATCACAGGAATGTCTGCATCTTTAAATCTTTTACCAATTAAATGTGCATCGTAGCCACCAATTATAACTGGATATTTAATATTGAATTCTTTTACGAAATCCATCACATCCAGAATTTGCTGAATTTCACCTGCGTGGAAGAATACTCGTTTTTCGCCCGTAAAACAAGCTTTCATTGCTTCTAAACGTAGATCTATATTCGGTTTTTTAGCTTTTGCATAAGTTGAAGACAACTGAAAAAACTCTTTGATTTTTGTTTTTTGTGCTTCGTAATCATCGTTTTTCTTTTTTGGAGCAGGTTCAGCCCACCAACCTCCACCTTCTGTGCTTGAAGGCCAATTCAAATAAATGCCATCATCTTTTTGAATAGTGGCATCTTCCCAATTCCAACCACTTAAAAACATAACTGAAGAAGTTCCTGAAATAATTCCACCTCTTGGTGTAGCTTGCGTTATCAAAACGCCATTTGTTTTAACAGTTGATATTACTTTAGACTCCGCATTATAGGCAATTTGTGTTCGAACGTGGGGGTTGAATTCACCAACATCGTCAAAATCTCTTGTGGCACGAACGGCATCAATTTCTGTTAAACCTAAGGTAGAATTAGGAGCAACAAAACCCGGGTAAATGTGTTGACCATTTAAATTTATAATCGTATCCCATTCTTGTTTATTGACAGTTGTTGCCAACGAATTTTTGACAGAAATAATTTTTCCATCAACAATTCCAACTAAAGCAGATTCCATCGTTTCGCCGTTTCCAACGTGTAAAAATCCGTTTGTTAAAAGAATGCGTTTTGGTTGAGCCCAAGTCAAAAATGATGACCCAACAACTAGTATTACTGCTAAAAATTTCATCTTAATGTAAGTTTTCTTCTTCTGTACCTTCTTCTCCTAATGTATCACAATGGTAGTGTTTTCTTCCTTTTTTAACGAAAGGTTTTGAGGGCTCACCTTTTTCATTTGATTCGAGCATTTTATTGATAATTCTTGCTCTTTCAGTTGTATTTCTATCTTCTAAAGTTTTAGCAATTGCACTTTCATATAGAATTTTTCCATCAATCATTGTGACTTCAACTTTAGCTTTTATACTCAATGGATTATCTGACCAAAGAACGATATCTGCATCTTTTCCTTGTTTGACACTTCCCATTCTGTCATCCAAGTGCAATAATTTTGCAGGGTTCAAAGTGACCATTTTCCAAGCTTCTTCTTCCGACATTCCACCATATTTGACGCTTTTCGCTGCTTCTTGATTTAATCTTCTTCCCATTTCAGCATCATCCGAATTTATTGCAACCACAACACCTTGATCGGCCATCATTTTTGCATTGTAAGGAATAGCGTCATTCACTTCAAATTTATATGCCCACCAATCTGCAAAAGTTGAACCCCCTACTCCGTGCGTTTTCATTTTATCTGCTACTTTATAACCTTCCAAAATGTGAGTGAATGTATTAATCTTAAAATCCATAGAATCCGCAACGTGCATCAACATATTGATTTCAGACTGAACATAAGAATGGCAAGTAATGAATCGTTTGCTTTCCAAAATTTCAACTAACACATCAAGTTCCAAATCTTTACGCGGTGTTCCTACTGCTTTCTTTGGGTTTTTTAAGAAATTATCCCATTCTTCTTTGTAAGCGCGTGCACGAGCAAATCCATCGTAAAAGACTTGCTCCACTCCCATTCTCGTCTGCGGAAAACGAACAGTATTAAAGTCTCCCCAATTTGCTTGTTTAACATTCTCTCCTAAAGCACACTTGATGAATTTCGGCGCGTTTGGGATTAACATTTCTTCTGGAGTATGTCCCCATTTCAACTTAATTAAAGCAGACTGTCCTCCAATTGGATTCGCTGAACCGTGTAATAATTGAGCTGCCGTAACTCCACCTGCCAATTGTCTATAAATATTGATATCATCAGCAGTAACAACATCTGAAATATTTACTTCCGCTGAAATGGCTTGTCCGCCTTCATTTACACCTTTAGAAATGGCAATGTGTGAATGTTCATCTATAATTCCGGCTGTCAAATGTTTTCCTTTGGCATCAATGATAATTGCTTTAGTTGGAGTTGCTGTTGAATTCGTTCCTACATATTTAATTTTACCGTTTTCCGTGATAACAGTTGCATCTTTAATAATTCCCTCCTTTTCATTGGTCCATACGGTTGCATTTTTAAAAACAACCGTTCTAACTTCAGGAATCGAATCGTAACCATACGCTAAGTTTGGGAACCAGGTTTTAGCTAAAAATGTCGTGTCTAATTTAAGGGTTGTTGGTTCTTTTTTCTCGTCTGTTTTAGTTGTTTTTATTCCCGACCAGCGAATCCATTTTCCGTTTGGCAAAGTTCCATCACCTTCAAATACACTCCCATTATTGCTGATTTTTGCATGCAGATTTATACTTCCTTTGAAATTATCATCGTCACAATTAAATTGTAAGCTAATGTCATTTTGAACCAAAGTAACCGCCATTTTTACATTAATGGTATCTTTTTTACCAGTTGTATTCGCATTCGATTTGAATAGCTGAATTTTTCCAATAGGTTTTTCATTTGATTCTGTGAATTCAACCTGATAATTTTTCCCATCAATATTCAAACTGTATTTTCCTAAAATTGATACGCTTGGTAAACTTTTAATCACTTGTTGAGTTCCTTGATTCCATGATTCGAGCAAAGTTGCTTCTGTTAAAAAAGGATCGCTTGAAAAGACTGTGAAACTTGCTAATTTTCCTCTATCCAAGCTCCCGATTAATTCATCAGCTCCGATTAATTTTGCTGGTACAGAAGTTAAAGCTGCCAATGCATCTTCGATTTTTAGACCGCGAGATATGGCTTTTTGTAAATTTTTCCAAAACTGTTCTGGTGATTTTGTGCCTAGTGAAGTCAAACAAATTTGAATTCCTTCAGAGCTCAACAAATAAGGATTTGAAGGTGCTAATTCCCAATGTTTTAAGTCACTTAAAGGAATTTGTCTTGAAAGATATGGGTCTTTAACATCGTAAGCTTCAGGGAAATTTAAAGGAAGTACCACAGTAGCTTTTTCATCTTTCAGTTGTTTTGCAATCACATATTCATTTCCTGAACCAATGAAATAATAGCTTTGATTAAATTCTTTAGCAATTTTCAGTGCACGCAAAATTTCCCATTTATCTTCTGTTTTAAAGAAAACCGGAAGTTTTTGATTTTCGTTCCATTTTTCTAAAGAAAGTGATTGTTCTGCATTTTTATTTTCAGAATAGTATTTCAAATCATATAAAGCTTGGCGTAAAAGGGCAATTGA
>CALPMC020000106.1 GCA_943324565.2 Chitinophaga pinensis
GAAATCCTGCGCAACTCAAAAACTAAACAACTCAAATCCTGCGAAACTCAAATTCAATAAAACGTATATCTCTGAAAACGCAAAATCCACATAAAATTTGAATGGGCTTCTTTTTGAATTGTTGAGCCGAGCAATTGTGTTTTCGTGTCGTAGATGATTTGAAGATCTTTAGTGAATTTTTCGTTTTTGTACGTGTGTTTTTCAATAACATTTCCAAACGAATCGTATTTAAAAACCCATTCTTCGTAAGGAGCAACTAACTCACTGTGGTACATTGAAACTCTTGAAAGCAACCCTTTTTCGTTGTAGGTATAGACTTTTTTGTATTCCGAAGAAGCCATGCGCATCCGTTGAGTGGTTTCAATTAAATAACCGTCTAGATTTCGTTTTTCAGTTTCTTCTAAATACGGTAAATTGTAATTGTTGTAAATCACTTTTTTCCAGCCATTTTCTATTGGGAAATAGCGCATTGATTTGTTGTTAATCAAAAAAGATTGCAGCACTTTGCCAGAGTCGCCAAGTACATCCCTCCTATTTTCCACGTAAATTAAACGGTTTAAGGAATCGTATCTGTAATGAAATGAACTTATTCCACCATATTCACTTTTGCGATGCATACTGATTTTACCAGCACTTGTGTACTCGTAAAAATTCATTAAAGTATCAGTTTTTGTATCAATGGTTTTCTTTTCAAAAGTCGAAATCAAATACCCCAAACTATCAAATTTGTATTCGAAAATATCTTTGGTATTTCGAATCATATCGCCGTCCTTTTTAATGGAATAATTTCCACTAACAGATTTTATTTTATTGATACGAATAAAATTTACATCAAAATAAGGCAAATCTGTGAAGGCATTACCCTCCAAATTATAAATCATTTGCGCATTCGAAATCGAAGCGAAAAGTAAAAAAACAAACAGTAAAAGTTTTTGAAGCGAACTTATCAATTTACAAACTTGCTAAAATGGATTTCCAACTTGCTTTTTCTGCAATGATTGTTCCAAGATTTTCAATTGCAACTCGCTCTTGTTTCATCGTGTCTCTATCGCGAATCGTTACCATGTTATCTTCCAAGGTTTGGTGGTCCACTGTAATTGAAAACGGAGTTCCAATCGCATCTTGACGGCGGTAACGTTTACCAATTGCGTCTTTTTCGTCGTATTGTAAATTGTAATCGAACTGCAACATTTTGAAAATTTCACGTGCTTTTTCTGGCAATCCGTCTTTTTTAACTAATGGTAAAATCGCTGCTTTATAAGGCGCAAGAACCGCTGGAATTCTTAAAACAGTTCTTTCTGAACCGTCTTCTAATTTTTCATTTTGGTAAGCAGCACTCAACACCGACAAGAACATTCTATCCAAACCAACTGACGTTTCTACGACATACGGTACATAGCTTTGATTCATTTCTGGATCGAAGAATTGTAATTTTTTACCTGAAAATTGTTCGTGTTGCTTCAAATCGAAATCGGTGCGCGAGTGAATTCCTTCCAATTCTTTGAATCCCATTGGGAAATTGTACTCGATATCTGCTGCTGCGTTGGCGTAATGTGCCAATTTGATATGGTCGTGGAAACGGTATAAATTATCACCTAAACCAAGATTTTTGTGCCATTTTGCACGCGCATCTTTCCAGTATTCGTACCATTTCATTTCTTCTCCTGGACGTACAAAAAATTGCATTTCCATTTGTTCAAATTCGCGCATTCTGAAAATAAACTGACGCGCAACAATCTCGTTTCTAAACGCTTTACCGATTTGTGCAATTCCAAAAGGAATTTTCATTCTACCAGATTTTTGCACGTTTAAGAAGTTCACAAAAATGCCTTGCGCCGTTTCTGGACGCAAATAAATAGTGGAAGCATCACCAGCAACGGAGCCTAATTCTGTAGAGAACATCAAGTTGAATTGACGTACTTCTGTCCAGTTTTTAGAACCTGAAATCGGACAAACTATTTCTAAATCGATAATTAAATTGCGAACGCCATCCAAATCGTTGTTTTCCAATGCGGTGCGCATTCTGTTTTCGATTTCTTCGATTTTCGTGACGTTTCTTAATACGTTTGGATTCGTTGCACGGAATTGCGCTTCGTCGAAAGATTCACCAAATTTCTTGATGCCCTTTTCAACTTCTTTTTCAATTTTCTGACGGATTTTCTCCATGTGTTCTTCTAACAACACATCTGCGCGGTATCTTTTTTTAGAATCTTTGTTATCAATCAATGGATCGTTGAACGCATCTACGTGACCTGAGGCTTTCCAAGTGGTTGGGTGCATAAAAATCGCTGCGTCAACTCCCACAATGTTTTCGTGCATTTGCACCATGGATTTCCACCAATACGTTTTGATATTATTTTTCAATTCGGAGCCTAACTGACCGTAGTCGTAAGTGGCAGCCAATCCATCGTAAATTTCCGATGAAGGAAAAACGAAACCATACTCTTTCGCATGGGAAATAATGTCTTTTAATTTGTCTTGATTTTGTTCCATGCTGCAAAGATAAGTTAGATATTAAAAGAGATTGTGCGCAACTAGAAACAATTTCAACATAGCAGTATTGAAAGAGGAAAGGTAAGCTGTAAATTATTCTTTGAATTTATTAAATTTCTAAAAAAATAAAAAACTGATATGTGACTCAACTAATAAGCCAAAAGACATTTTTTATTCCAAAACAGTAGGAATAGCTTAGCGGGAAAAAATCTAATTTGAGAATACTAAAAATCAATCGAATTATTCGAAATTGATTATAGACTAGCTTATTGAATTTACTTCAATTGTTTTTTGTCAGCGTTTTCTTTGTACCACCCTTCATTGTCTTTAATTTCAACAGGTACATTTGAAGCTGCATTGAATTTTCTTTGTGTATTCATCCAAAATGCGAATCCTACAAACCCTAAAACTATTACTGCATTATTAAAATAGTTACCAACTACATCATAAAACAAGAAAAACTTTTGAAATAAATCGCCAATTGCGTAAAAGATATCCGTAGAGCTCATAATAAATGATTTTTATAGACTACAAAGTAAATCATTTATTTAACAAAATGCAAGTAGTTTTAAATTTCACCAATTAATTGCAATGTTTGTTTTGCTGCCTCTTGCTCTGCTGTTTTTTTAGACAAACCTGTGCCTTTACCAAACTCTTTATGATTAATAACCACTTTTATTTCATAATTCCATTGACCATTTTCATGATTTTCTTTTATAACTTCAAAATCAAGATTGAGTTTTTTTCGTTGGCACCAAATGAAAAGTTTAGATTTAAAATCAATCTCTTCTTCAAGTAATTTATTGAAATTTAAATACTTACGAAAAACGTAATTATTCAAAGATTGCTTAACTTTATCGTAACCACCATCTAAATAAATAGCTCCAATGATTGCTTCAAAAGCATTTCCTTCAAGGGTTGAGACATTGATTGACCTTGTTTTATTGTAATTAAGAATCAATCTGATTTCCATGTTTTCGCCAATATCAGAAAGCGTTTTTCGATTTACAATTTTTGATTTAAGTTTCGTTAAGTAACCTTCATCGTTTTCGGGAAATTTTAAAAATAAATGTTCTGCTACAACAGCGTCTAAGATTGCATCTCCTAAAAATTCTAAGCGTTCATTCGAAACATCATTCTTTGAATCAGAATTGATAGATTTATGAGTTATCGCTTTTTGAAAGTAGGTGACATTCTTAGGTTTATAACCAAAGCGTTTGAGAATGAAATGAATGAGTTTGATTTCATCCTCTGTCCTCTTACTTGAAAATAAAGGAATTTTCAGAACGAATTAAGATTTAAATTTTTTAACAATCACACTTGTATTATGACCGCCAAAACCAAAAGTATTTGATAATGCAATATTTACAGTTCTTTTTTGAGCTTCATTGAACGTAAAATTCAACTTAGAATCCAATTCAGGATCGTCAGTAAAGTGATTAATTGTTGGAGGAATTATATCATGAACAACAGACATTACGCAAGCTATAGCTTCGATTGCACCTGCTGCACCAAGTAAATGTCCTGTCATTGATTTTGTTGAACTAATGTTCAAATTATATGCATGTTCGCCAAAAACAGCTTGAATTGCTTTCACTTCAGCAATATCTCCAAGTGGTGTTGAAGTTCCGTGAACATTTACATAATCAATATCCGAAGCGCTAATTTCAGCGTCTTCAATTGCAGCAATCATTGTGTTTCGTGCGCCGATACCATCTGGATGAGGAGCAGTCATGTGATAAGCATCTCCTGACATTCCACCCCCGATAACTTCGGCATAAATTTTAGCACCTCTTTTAATTGCGTGCTCGTATTCTTCTAAAATTAAAGCACCAGCACCTTCTCCAAGCACAAAACCATCACGATCCATATCAAAAGGACGTGAGGCTGTTTGTGGGGAATCATTTCTTGTTGATAAGGCTTTAAGAGCATTAAATCCTCCCATCCCCATTTCGTTTACTGCAGCTTCAGAACCACCTGTAACTATTGCATCTGCCTTACCCAAACGAATAAGATTAAATGAATCAATAATTGCATTTGTTGCAGAAGCACAAGCTGAAACAGTCACATAATTAGGACCACGCAAACCAAATTTTATAGAAATGTGACCTGCTGCAATGTCAGCAATCATTTTTGGAATAAAGAATGGGTTGAAACGCGGAGTTCCGTCACCAGCAAAGAAGTTTTTAGACTCTTCTTGAAAAGTTTTAAGTCCACCAACGCCTGAACCCCAAATTACACCGATACGATCTAAATTTGGATTCGATTCCATTAAGGCCGCATCTGCCATAGCTTCAGTTGCAGAAACTATGGCATATTGCGAAAATTGATCTAGTTTTCTAGCTTCTTTTTTATCAATGTGGTCTTCCACATTAAAACCTTTTACTTCACAAGCAAATTGGGTTTTGAAAAGAGTAGCGTCAAACTGGGTGATTGGCGCTGCACCACTTTTTCCTGAGATTAATGAATCCCAGTATTCAGTAAGTGTATTTCCAATTGGAGTCAATGCTCCCATCCCAGTAATAACAACTCTTTTTAATTCCAT
This sequence comes from Chitinophaga pinensis, assembly GCA_943324565.2. GTDB lineage: Bacteria > Bacteroidota > Bacteroidia > Flavobacteriales_D > Crocinitomicaceae > UBA952. The sequence continues at coordinate 5,039 of CALPMC020000106.1, forward strand.
AATTTGTTTTTGTTTTAATCGTAATAATTAAACGTTAGCCTCGATGTAAGTGATTGCATCACCAACAGTTTGGATTCCTTCTGCTTTATCATCTGGAATAGAAATATTGAATTGTTTCTCAAATTCCATGATTAATTCTACAGTATCCAATGAATCTGCACCTAAGTCATTTGTGAAGCTTGCTTCGTTTGTTACTTCACTTTCTTCAACATTTAATTTATCAACGATTATCGCGATTACTTTAGCTTTGATTTCTGACATCTTCTTTAATTTATTGGTTTCAGCCTGCAAAGAAAAAAACAAACATTCAAATAACAAAATAAATCTTCATTATTTATCAACTGTTTAGGCTAAATACCTCTAATTTAAAAGGAATTATAAAAAAATGACTTAAGCCATAAAGATCATAATTACTCAAAAATGAGTGTTTTAAGCTTAATTCAAACCATAAACAGTTTATTTAAAGACTAATCCTACTTAACATTATGGTAACTATTAGCGCCTATTCCGCTAAAAAATTATTGAAAAATTCTAAAAATTCAGTCTTTGATTGGTAATAATAAGTTTGTAAACCTGCTTTTTTTGCTCCTTCAATGTGCTGAGGACTATCATCAATAAATAAAGTAGTACTTGGATTTATTTTTAACGAGTAACAAACCCATTCAAAAGTTGAAACATCAGGTTTGCGTTTCCCGATTTCAAATGACAAATTGATTTTATCAAAAAGCGCACTCATTGGCTCATCTGAAACTTTGTCCCAAGCGTCATAAACTTTTGGAATATGAATTTCATTGGTGTTACTTAACATATAAATTGGCAAACGACCTTTTATTTGATGTAAAAGTTCAATTTTTTCTTTCGGAAATTCACCTAACATTGCATTCCAAGCGGCAACAACTTTGTTCGGACTTGTACCTACAGGACATAAAGTAAGAATTTTATTAATAAAATGTTGAGCTGAAATTTCACCAATTTCCAATTTATCGAACAAATCGTTTTGATTTAGCTGGGAGTATTTTTCACCAAAATCTTTTAATCCCAATTCTACAAAAGCTTTTTCAGTTGCCTGATAATCAATATCAATTAATACACCACCAAGGTCAAAAATGATCTGTTCGTATCCTAAAGTTTTCATGTTTATTATTTCTTTCTTTCAAAATTAATAGCAAAAACGAGCTAGATGCTTATTTAAACAAAATCTAAATTAGACTTTATGACAATATTATGACAATTTGAAATGATTGCACTGCGATATTTGTACCCTCAAATAGAAAGATTCGTGCTGCAACATTTACACATCTTGGCTTTTACTCACCGTAACTTAGAAGTTAACAAGATTGGTTTGATGCATATTGAAAAAGATTTGCAACACGAAAGATTACACACAGTAAAGGATTCACACGAAATTTCAGAATTGTTTTTTCTATCCACTTGTAACAGAGTTGAATTGACATTTGTAAAAAATCAAGAAATTGATGAACACTTTGTAAAGTCATTGTTGCAAACTACCTTTCCCAATCTATCAGACGACGTTATTAGTGATCTTGCTGAAAAAGTGGAATCATACAGTGGAACAAATGCTGTTGAACATGCTTTAGCTGTTGCGTCTTCTATTGATTCAATGATTGTTGGTGAGCGTGAAATTATCACACAAGTGCGTTTGGCTTACGAACATTGCCGCGATTTAAAATTGACTGGTGATTTGATTCGCATTTTAATGAAGCAAGTAATTCAAACAGCGAAAAAAGTGTACACCGAAACGAGCATCGCTACAAAACCAGTATCAGTTGTATCTTTAGCTTACCATCAATTGAAAAAATTAAACATTCCTTTGGATGCGCGTATTTTAGTCGTGGGTGCAGGAATGACAAATACAACAATGAGTCGTTTTTTAAAAAAACACGGTTTTACCAACTTTGCAGTTTTCAATCGTTCCTTAGAAAAAGCAAAACAATTTGCTTCAGAAATTAAAGGTGAAGCTTTCTCATTAAGTGAATTGAAATATTACGATAAAGGATTTGATGTAATAATTACGTGCACAGGTGCCGATTTTCACATCATCACTCCTGAGTTATACGACGCTATTTTACAAGGAGAGAAAAGTAACAAAATCATCATAGATTTGGCGATTCCTCAGGATTTAGATCCAGAGATTTTGGAGAATAATGACATTACTTATATATCAGTTGATTTCTTGCAAAAAATTTCAAATCAAAATTTGAAAGAACGTTCTAAAGAAATTCAACATGTAGAAAAAATATTGGCAACTTCAATGCTTGAATTCGAAAACCTTTTGAAAGAAAGAAATGTAGAACTAGCAATGAAGACAGTTCCACAATCTATTAAAGAAATCAAAAACATTGCTTTTTCTGAAGTATTTAAAAATGATTTAGATAGTTTGGACGAACATTCAAAAGAAGTGTTGGAAAAAATAATTGGCTATATGGAGAAGAAATACATAAGCGGGCCAATGAAATTAGCAAAAGAAATAATTTTAAAAAATGTCTGAATTTTCAATCATTAAAATTGGTACAAGAGGTAGCGATTTGGCTTTATGGCAAGCAAATTTTGTACGCGAAGAATTAGAAAAACTAGGACATACTGTTGAAATTAACATCATCTACACGCAAGGAGATAAAATACAAGACCTAAGTTTTGACAAATTGGAAGGAAAAGGTTTTTTCACCAAAGAAATCGAAGCTGCGTTGTTATCAAAAGAAGTTGATTTAGCTGTTCATTCTCATAAAGATTTAGAAACAACTCCGCCAGCTGGTTTAATGATTGCTGCAGTTTCAGACCGAGAAGATCCATCTGAATTGTTACTAGCAAATCCAGGTGCTGTTGATTCAACTGAATTATGGGGATTGAAAAAAAATGCAATAATTGGAACATCTTCAGCTAGAAGAAAATCACAACTACTTGCACTTCGTCCCGATTTACAAATTAAAGATTTAAGAGGAAACGTTCCGACACGAATCAAAAAACTGAAAACAGAAGGATACGATGCTATTTTATTAGCAAAAGCAGGAGTGAACCGTTTGAATCTCGATTTATCCGATTTACACGTTGAAGTTCTTGACCCAACAGTTTTCGTTCCAGCACCAGCGCAAGGAGTTCTTGGCTTACAAATTAGAACAGAAGATTCTCGCTTAGCAGAAATTCTTTCCAAATTGAATCACACTTGGACAGCACAAAAAATCGAATTAGAAAGAAATGTGTTGCGCTTAATGGAAGGTGGTTGCCAATTACCATTAGGTGTTTATTGTGACGGTAAAACAGTTCATGTTGCGCACGCCAAAACTTCGAGTGAAGCGGCAAACTATTTTACTTTTGAATACGAAAATCAAGATCAATTAGCTCAATCGATTGTTGATTCTCTTTCAAATTAAATGAAAAAAAGGATTTTCATATCCAAAAACAGCGACGATTGTGAACCCTTAGTTCATTATTGCAATCAAAATAAGCTGGATTTAACAGCACAATCTTTAATCGAATTTGAAGCGATTCCTTTTAAAATAGAATCAAACTTTGATATAGTTTTCTTTTCAAGCATTCGATCTGCTCAGTTTTATTTTGAGAAAGCAGCAAAAAAATCAACTATTATATATGCTTGCATCGGAGAAACGACCAATTCTAAACTAAAAAAGCTAGGAATTGAATGTGAATTTGTAGGTAAGGAAGCGGGAAACCCAAAAAAAATAGCAGAAGAATTTAAAAATTGGGTGAAAAATAGAATTGTTTTTTTTCCGCAATCGAATCTTTCTTTGGGAACTTTTTCAGCGATTTTACCCGAAAATCAAGTTATAAAGCAAGTTGTTTACAAAACAAATTTAATAGAAAGAAAAATAGAAAATTGTCAAATTTACATTTTTACAAGTCCAAGTAATTTGGATGCATTCCTAACAATCAATGAAATACCAGATGATGCTAAAGTCATTGTTTGGGGAAAATCGACTGAAAATCAGCTTTTAATTAAAGGAGGGCAACCACACTTTGTTTTAAATAAATCAAGTTTCTTAGAATTGATTGAAGTATTAAAATCTATCAACTAAAAAAGGCCATTGAAATTATCAATAGCCTTAATATTTATAAATCAATAAATGATTAGTGGTTCTCTTTATCTTCGAAAATACGTTTAGGTCGTAATTGCTCAAATAAACCCAATGTAATCCAATAAGGTAATATAAAAGCCATAAGGAATACTAGCAACCAAAATGCCATTCCTGCAATTAAAAGAAACATTACTATACCAAAAGTGCTCATCTTCTATTATTTTTGTAAACTAATAATGTGTAAAATTAAAAATAAAAATAAACAAATCACAAAAAATGGAATTTAGAATTGAAAAAGATACGATGGGCGAGGTGAAAGTACCTGCAAATCGTTATTGGGGAGCACAAACTGAGCGTTCAAGAAACAACTTTAAAATCGGTCCTGAAGGTTCGATGCCTGTTGAAATCATTCATGCTTTTGCCTATTTGAAAAAAGCAGCTGCACATGCAAATCACGACCTTGGTGTTTTATCTTCTGAAAAAAGAGATTTAATCTCAAAAGTTTGTGATGAAATCTTGACTGGTCAACACGATTCTGAATTTCCTTTAGTGATTTGGCAAACAGGTTCTGGAACGCAATCAAATATGAACTGCAACGAAGTTATCGCAAATCGCGGTCACGTGGTTACCGGCGGAAGTTTGATGGACGAAAAGAAAATCTTGAACCCAAACGACGACGTGAATAAATCACAATCTTCGAACGATACGTACCCAACTGCGATGCACATTGCTGCCTACAAAATGACGGTTGAAACGACGATTCCAGGAATGTTGCATTTGCGTGACGCATTACAAGC
>CALPMC020000107.1 GCA_943324565.2 Chitinophaga pinensis
GGCGCGGTGTTTATGAACCAAGCTTTGAATGTTTATTTTGTTGAAGAAATCAATGTAGACAATACAACCGCTGTAGATGCAGTAAATGGAAAGTATTACACTGAAATGGAACATCATTTTGACGAAGCCTTTGGTTACTTCGGAGTAGGAATTGATTTCCCAACAACTATTCCAGCTGATTTCTGGGGAAAATACTGTAACAATCAAAATGCTACTTTAAATTCTAATGCTGATATGATGTTAAATTTCAGAAAAGGAAGAGCAGCAATTAGCAATAAGTATTTAACCGATCGCGACAAAGCAATTAAAGCTATTTCAAAAGAATGGGAGGAAATCTCTGCTTTCCAGGCGAAAAAATACTTGCAAGATGCAGTTGGTTATTTCGGAAATGATAACGCAAAATATTTACATGCGCTTTCTGAGGCATACGCATTTTCTTGGAATTTAAGATATGCTCCAGAAGTAACAAGAAGATTAACACCAACTTCACATACTTCATTGATGAATCTATACAAATCAAATTTCTGGGAAATGACGGTTGCTGATTTGAACGCAATTATCTCAGAATTAGACGCTAAATACTAAAAAAAGAAAGAATATGAATCGTATCATTTTTGGAATATTAATCGGAACGATTGTTTTTATAACTGCCTGTGATAAGAACAGAAACAACAAAAACGATTTTGATAAAGCTGCATTGCTTCAGAATTTTGCAGACAACATTATCCAACCACGTTATGCCGATTTTAAAACCAAAATTGATAGCTTTGAAATCTTATTTACTTCATTTCAGTCAAATCCATCAGAAGCGAAATTTGAAAATGTAAAAACGCAATGGAAAGTGTGTTATCTCAGTTTTCAAGGTGTTAAAACCTTTGATTTCGGTCCTTCGATGAATACAGGTTTCAAAGGCGCAATCGGAACTTTTCCAACGGATACAACACAAATTAGCTCAAATATTGCAGCAGGGACTTATAATTTAGCAACAGCTACCAATGCTGATGCGGTTGGTTTAGCAGCATTGGACTTCTTGTTTTATCAAACAGATGCATATTTGAAAATTACAACAAGTCAATTTTACAGTCAATATTGTTTAGACGTGATTCAAAAAATGAAAGCAGAAACTGATGCTGTCGTGAATGCTTGGACCACTTTTAAATCTACTTTCATTGCTTCAACGGGTAATGAATCCACTTCTATGTTTTCAATGTTGGTAAACGATTTCTGCCAAGATTGGGAAGAAGCTAAAGCAGCAAAATTAGGGATTCCATTAGGGAAATATAGCTTAGGAATTCAACGTCCAGAATACATTGAGGCACGTTATTCAGGTTATTCTTTACCAATTCTTAAAGCAAGTTTAAAAAGTATTGCTGAAATCTATTCAGGAATTGGATTCAATGGACAAGACGGAGTTGGTTTTGATGATTATCTAATTGGCTTGAAAAAAGAAAATTTAAATACTTCAATCAAATCTACTTTCCAAACTATTGACGGTTTGTTCTCACCGTTTAATTCCACACTTGAAATAGAGCTAACACAAAATCAAACAGCTTTAGAAAATTTATTCAATGCCATTTCAGAACAAGTCATTTTCATAAAAACAGATATGACCGCATCGTTTGGAATTCTTATTACGTATCAAGACAACGACGGTGATTGATAAAGCGAAAATTCACCAATTTTTTAACCCATTTCAAGAGGTTAGCATTGCTCCACTAATTGTTTTCAGAATAATTTTTGGGGCTTTGATGCTTATTGGAACTTCGCGTTTTATTTTAAATGGTTGGGTTCAAAAATTGTATATTGAACCAACATTTTTCTTTCCTTTTCTTGGTTTTGAATGGGTAAAACCGCTACCCGGAAATTGGATGTTTTTACCCTTTGTTTTGCTGTTCGTGAGTGCCTTGTTTTTTATGTTTGGCTTCTTTTATCGCATTGCTTCCGTTGTGTTATTTCTGAGTTTCACTTATATCGAACTACTCGACAAAACAAATTACCTAAACCATTATTACTTCGTGAGCTTGGTGGCGTTTTTAATGCTGTTTTTACCTGCAAATCGCTATTGTTCACTTGATGCACAGTTAAATTTAACACCAAAACATTTACTCGTTTCTAAATGGAACATTGGAATTTTAAAGTTTCAATTGGGTATCGTTTATGTTTTTGCGGGTATTGCCAAACTCAATTCAGATTGGTTGTTCGACGCAAATCCCTTGAAAATATGGTTGCAAGCACATCATCATTTACCTTTAGTTGGGAAATTTTTACAACAAGAATGGCTAGCTTTTGTCTTCAGTTGGACGGGTTGCATTTATGATTTGTTCATCGTAATCTTCCTTTTCAATAAACACACGCGACCTTTCGCTTACATTTTTGTCGTGATTTTTCATTTGGTAACTTGGTATTTATTTCCAATTGGTGTTTTTCCTTGGGTAATGATTTTTTCAACACTTATTTTCTTTTCTCCCAATTTTCACGAACGCATACTTCAGTTTATAACTAAGGAAAAAATGCAAACACTTTCACAAAAAACACTCCCGACTTTCAACAAAAAAATCGTTTCTTCTGCTTTGATTTTGTTTGTTTCCTTTCAAATTTTAGTACCTTTTCGCTACCTCGCTTATGATGGCGATTTATTTTGGCACGAGCAAGGATTTCGTTTTTCTTGGCGGGTAATGCTGATGCACAAAGAAGGCTACGGACGATTTTTTGTAGTGGATAGCAAAACGAAACGCGAAATGGAACTTCCCCAACAACAATTTTTGACACCGATACAACTTGATCAAATGCTCACGCAGCCCGATATGATTTTACAGTATGCACAAATATTATACAAGGAGTATAATGGTAAAACTTTTTATGTTGCTGGTTTACCATTAAAAATTCATAAACCAGAAATTCAGGCGGAAATTTACGTCACTTTGAATGGAAGACCATCTCAGTTGTTCGTGAGAAAAGGAAAAAACTTGGTTACGATTAAAAATGATTTGAAAAATAGAACTTGGTTGGAGGATTTTAAGAAATGAGAGGAATATTAGTTGTTTTATTGGTTGTTTTTTGTGCTCAATTCAATGCGCAAAAATTTTTACTTTCTGGTAAAATAACAGATGAATCACAAACAGAAATTCCAGGTGTTCGCATTAAAAACCTCAATTCGAATAAAAATGCGTCTTCAGATGGAAGCGGGAAATTTGGAATTAATGTCGAAGTTGGAGATCGTTTACAATTTTCATTAACTAACTACGACACACTTAACTTATTAATTTCGAAAGAATTAATTGCGATTAAATTACTTGAAGTTTCAATGCGCTCTCAGGTAATGGAAATAAATGAAGTAAATATTACACGCAAGCGAATGGAAGGTTTTGATGTTGGATATTTACCCGCATTGAAAGGCGTACAAATCAACACTGGAACAAATGCTGTCATTGAATTAAGTGGCTTGAGCGGTGCAAAATCGACTGCAAATCCAAGGGAAATTTTTGCAAAAGTACCTGGTCTAAATATTTGGGAAAGTGATGGTGCAGGAATTCAAGTTGGAATTGGAGGAAGAGGTTTAAGTCCAGACAGAGCTGCGAATTTCAACACACGCCAAAATGGTTATGACATCAGCGCTGACGCTTTAGGTTACCCAGAAAGTTACTACACACCACCAATTGAAGCATTGAAATCCATTGAAATCATTAGAGGTTCTGCTTCTTTGCAATTTGGAACACAATTCGGAGGTTTGTTGAATTTCGTCATCAAAGATCCAGAAACCACAACGCCTTTTCATCTCACAAGTCGCTTGACGGGAGGAACTTATGGGTATTTAGGAACGTTCAATCGCATTTCAGGAACGAAAAATAAATTCGCTTATCAAGTTTACAACCAATACAAACGTGGAAATGGTTATCGCCAAAATTCAGGTTTTTACCAGCATCAATTTTTTGGACAATTGGCCTTTCAATTAACTGAAAAACAGCTATTAAAACTAGAATATACTCAAATGAATTACCTCACCCAACAGCCAGGTGGATTGACCGATTTGCAATTTGAGAATGATATTCGTCAAAGTTTTAGAAACAGAAATTGGTTTGCAGTAGATTGGAAAATGTTGGCTTTACATTACGATTTTGAAGTAACGAAATCAGCTTTAATTAATGTCCGTGCCTTTGGAATGCTATCTGACCGCAAAAGTTTAGGTTTCTTAGAAAAAATCACCAAAGAAGACATCGGCGGACCGCGAACAATGATTTTGGGTGAATTTAAAAACATTGGAGCTGAAACACGTTTTTTGAAACGCTATGAATTAAACTCTAAATTGAAAGGTGCATTTTTAGTAGGTGCGCGCTATTATCGAGGTTTCACGACAGCAGAACAAGGCAACGCATCAAGCGACTCAACAGCAGATTTTTCTTTCACCAACCCCTCTAATTTAGAAAATTCATCCTACGAATTTCCATCAGAAAATATTGCTGGGTTTGTAGAAAACATTCTTTTCTTAAATGACGATTGGCGTTTTAATTTCGGAATGCGTTACGAGTACATCACAAGTTCGTCTGAAGGATTCTACAAACAATACGTAATTCATCCTGTAAACTTCGATACAATTGCTATTTACACCAATCAAAGTGAGCGTTTTGTGAAGCGAAGTCTGCCTCTTTTTGGCTTTGGACTTTCCAGAAAAACGATTAAAAACGGAACCGTTTATGCGAGTGCAACCCAAAATTACAGAGCGATTAATTTCACTGACATTCGTGTTACGAACCCCAATTTTATTGTCGATACTTTAATGAAAGACGAATACGGCGTAACGGTTGAACTTGGTACTAGAGGTTTGCTTTCTAATTTTTTCATCTACGACATTGCTTTGTATTATTTGTATTACGGTGATAAAATTGGACTTGCGCCGAAGTTGGGAACGATTTACAAGGAGCGCACAAACATTGGTGATGCACGCAATATGGGAATTGAAATTTTTGCAGAAATTGATTTCCTTAAAATGCGCGACGAAAAAGCAAAAAATGGTCTTTCTTGGTTTGTAAATGCTGCTTACACAAACGCTGTTTATATTCGTTCAAGAGAAACTTCCTACGTTGGAAAACAAGTGGAATATGTAAGCCCAATTATTGTGAAATCAGGACTAAAATTCAAAACAGCCAAACTCACAATGCAAATTCAAGGTTCGTTTAATAGTTCACAATTTACAGACGCTACAAATTCAGTTGAACCTTCAGGTGATGCTGTTATAGGACAAATTCCAGCATATTTTGTAGGTGACTTTTCAGGAAGATATGACGTGAGCCAACTATTCAAAATCGAGCTAGGAGTAAATAATTTCACCAACTCAAAATACTACACACGTCGTGCTGTTTCTTATCCAGGTCCAGGAATTCTACCTTCTGATGGAATCAATGCCTACATTACATTGCAATTTCAGTTGAAGGCTGGGAAAAAGAAATAGATTACACCTAAAGTAACCTAACAAATGGAATTTATTATTTCAATTTTCTTTTTGAGGAGAAATATAGTAGTTTTCAAAAGGTGGTGGTGGTGAAGTAATCCAAAGACGTTTAATACCATAATTTATGTTTTCCGTTTGGAATATTTGTTTTGGGTAAACCATTGAAATGGTTGAGGATGTGTTTTGGGTGCACTCCTAGGTGCGGATTTAAATCCGCACCTAGGAGGTGATTACATGACGAAATAATCGTTTCAACGATTTATAGGTCATCCAATTTTACATCATTAAACCCGTGTAATTCCATAAATTTTATGTATTCCGTTTCGAATGAGCGTTTTTGATGATGTTGTTTTTGGTCTCTAATATATCGATACACATTATCCACAGCTGAATGTGATACCCCAAAAACTCCAAATCCCCTTTGCCAAATGAATTTTTCGGGTATTAAATTGTTGCTATTAACAAAATGGGAACTGCTTCCTTTAAGTTGTTTAATAATATCGGTGATTGATTTTTGTGGATTGATTCCAAACAAACAATGTACATGATCATGCATTCCATTTACAATGCTTACCATACACCCCATTTTTTTTAATTCATCTATTAAAAATTCGAATAATTTTTGTTCCATTTTTGGATGAATTAATGGCATTCTGCTTTTCGTTGACCAAACAGCATGAACCCAAATTTTTGAATACGATTTTGACATTTTTAGTATTATTTTCACTTTAAGTTAGTGAAATAGTTCTTTTATGACAAGCGAAATATTAAAAATTTTACGTTGATTTGGTCAATTTTTGTCCACATAAAAACTACAAATCCTTCACCTCAATCTCTTTGATGACACTGTTTTGATGGTTTGTTTTTATTTTGGAAAACCATTAAGATGGTTGGAGGATGTTGTGTTGTTATCCCATAGGTGTGGGTTTAAACCCACACCTATGGGATATTTCGTGATAATTGATAATCGTTTCAACGATTTTGATTCAACCTAATTTACGACCGAAAAAAATATAAAATTTTTTATTCAACACAAAAAATCATTATACGGAAACCTCACCTCGAAAATGTTTATCTAGCTTTCAATAAAGCAATTACCTCGTCTTTTTCTTTCAATAATTGCTTGTAAAGTTCTTCTACTTTTTCTATTGAAGTATTGTTATAAACAACAAACTGGCCTTCGTTTTGCTCTTGAATATAATTATTAAAAATCAAGTTTTCGTTGAATGACAACAATTGACTTAAACCTACCGAAAGCGCTTTGGCAATACTAACCAATGTTTCAAATTTGGGCGACAAATCTCCCTTTTCAATTCGGCTGATTGTTTTCTGATCTACTTTAATTTCATCAGCAAGATTTTGTTGTGAAAAGCCTTTTAATTCTCTGATTTTTCTAACGTTTTCACCTAGTTCTTGATTTGTCATGCCTAAAATAGTTTTAATTCGCCTAAGTTAGAAATAAAATTGGGTTTATGTCTCACTATTTAAAAATAAATTTGTCCCACCTTTTATTAAAAAAAGTCGCGGATTCTGAAAAGCGTAAGAGTAAGAGCTTTTTAAATTATCATTTGTGAAAAAAATTTTATTGTTAGTGGCTTTAACCATTAGTGTATCGTCAGTTAAAGCGCAAGGTTTGAATGTTGGATTATCTACTTTAGCTTCAATTGTTAAGGTTGATGTAAACTATCAACTCGATGAACGCTTTGATGTTGGTGCATTTTATGGGTTAGGTATTAAGAGTATTGGGTTTCCTCATTATTTGGGCGGTGTCAGTAAATATCAATTTCAAAAAATCGAGAATAATAAGGGTTTGTTTACTTCTTACATAGGATTATCAGTTGGTTTATCAATTACGCCATCTTATGTAGAAGAAGAATTAAATTTATTTACTGGTCAAACTACCTTTAAAAAAATTGATGGTGTAAAAAAGTTTTGTGGGTCTGCTTTTATAGGTGGGGAAAAGTTTTTTGGGAAAAGTGAGGTTTTTTCTACATTTTCAGAACTTCATTTCGGGTATATGCCTAATTATCTCGCTTATGGAATTAAAGGATTGTTAAATGCAGTTGACGGTCAAGGTGATAGTAACCCAAGTAAACATTCATGGTGGGCATTACAATTTGGTATGCGATTTCATTTTGGGAATTAATTTGTATTTCAAAAAGTATCTAATTTGATTGTATTCAATACCAAAATCTAATTATAAATAAGAATACCGATATGAAAAAAATACGACTTACATCAATCACTAATGAAAGTTTAATTCATCCCTCTGAATTTCTTTTGCCAGTTAACGGTGTTACAAATTTGGTGAATTTGTTGGAAAACCTTGAACAAATAAACGACGAATATTTGTCGAGACAAAGATTAAAAAATCAAGAACCCGATTTAGTGAGGTTTTTTGAATTTCGTTTGTACGAAATCAGGCATAGAATTTACAGTAATCAAGAAAGAAGTGCTGTTATGATTGAATCTATGAGTAAGAAATCACCTTATTGGATTGATCTTGCGCTCAATGTTTCACCATTTGTTTTAGATATTCTTCACCTCGTAATCGAAGCCCATGAAAACGAAACGGAAGATAAATTAATTTCCATTTCATCAAAATTTGATTGGTTCAATTCAAAATCGCCTCAAGAACAAAGAGCTATTGTGCGAAGTATTATAAGAAATTTCATGTTTATTCTTCGATTTGTAAGAATTAGCTTTAAAAATGATGATGAATAATTCTTGGTTGAATTTGTAATAAATAAAACAGTTTAAATAAAGTATCTAATGAAAAAACAATCCATTTTAATTTTATTATTCTCAATTCCATTTTTGGGAATATCTCAACTTTACACACCAGGTGCTGGTGTAACAGACATTGATGGAAATACCTATCAAACCATAATAATTAATGGCCAAGAATGGATGTCTGAAAACTTGAGAACGAGTAAGTATGCTAATGGGGATTTAATACCCAACGTAACCGAATCCACACCATGGAGCAATCTTACAACTGGAGCCTGGGTTCATTACAATAATGATAATCAATACGAAAATATATATGGGAAGTTGTATAATTGGTATACAACAGCAGACCCAAGAAATGTCTGTCCTACAGGTTGGCATATACCAACAGATCAGGAATTTACACAACAATTAGTTCATTACCTAGATCCAAGTTCTGTTGGTAACCAATATAGCCAAATAGCGGGAGGTAAACTAAAAAAAGCAGGGTCGCAAAATTGGGAATGTCCAAATTCAGATGCAACAAATGAAAGTGGATTTTCAGCATTAGCAGGCGGCTATCGAGGAGGAAATGGTGTATTTAATGGTGTAGGGGAGGATGGCAAAATATGGACTTCTACTGAGTTTAATAATGGCGCAATCCCATTAACTGATGCTAGGTTTCGATCATTGTCATGTTATGGCGCCACTACCTATAACGCATTATTTCCTAAAAAAACGGGTACAGTTTTACGTTGTATGAAAAATAACTCCGTTGGTTTGAATAATATAATTCCTGCTAATAAGTATGTAATTAAAATTTTTGATTTAATTGGTAATGAATCGATTGAAAAACCTAATGAGTTACTATTCTATCTTTATAATGATGGAAGCGTTGAAAAGAAAATAATAATAGAGAAATAATTCTTAAATTCAAAATAACAAATGCGACTTTTAGATTTGATGGTAAGATAAACTTAAACGTTACTACATTCCCGACAGGTACTGCAAATGTAAGCAATGCTTCAAATAGTGCAATTTTAAAAGCTTCATTTTCAGGAACTCTAGGTAATATCAATGGAGGAACATCTAACATAAATGGTTCAGTTGAAGTTGTCCGAATTCAATAAGCGAATTAATCATTATATATCCTCTCTCTCAAATTGTATTTTGGACAGGTAAGCTGTTTTCACACAAACAATTGAAATGGTTTAAATACGGGTATTTACCCCATAGGTGTGGGTTTAAACCCACACCTATGGGATTCAATCGTGTGTGTTTCACAATCGTTTTAACGATTTATTCATCGTCCTCCGCCTCGCCGGATTCACATTATTATACCCATGCAATTCCATAAATTTTATATATTCCGTTTCGAATGTGCGTTTTTGATGTGTTGTTTTTGGTCTCTAATATATCGATACACATTATCCACAGCTGAATGTGATACCCCAAAAACCCCAAAACCCCGTTGCCAAATAATTTTTTAGATAAATTTTCCTCACCCGATAAACTCATAAAAATTATCAGTATCAATCACCTTAACTTCGGCCTGGTAAGCATCAATAAATTTTTGAGGGAATTTTACTTTCTTTTTAGCCTTCCACTTAAATTCGTAGGCAGTTATTTTGCCATCAATTTCCTCAATCCAATCTATTTCTTGTTGTTGTGA
>CALPMC020000108.1 GCA_943324565.2 Chitinophaga pinensis
AAAGTCGCACCACCAGCAGTTCAATCAGAAAAATTTGTAACTGGAAATCAATCTGACACTAAAGTATTTAACGGCAACTCAAATAATCAAAATGGTAAAAATGCCACCAATGGCAGTTCTACTTCAACTAAAGGAAATAATCCTTTTGGAACTGGTGGTTCTGGTGGTGGTACTGGAAGCGGTAACGGTCCTTTTGGCGGTCCTAGTGATGGTGATTTTGGAAATGGCCCTTCTGGCTCAGGCGATGGAAAAGGTAGAACTCGATTAAACGACGCTTCACTTCCTTCTTATGATACTGACTTTGATGCCAAAATACATTTGAAGTTAAGTATCAGCTCCAATGGTGATGTATTTTCAGCAACTTGTATTAAATCAAAATCAACTTGTACAGATCAACGTATTATTGATAAAGTAATTTCAGAAGTGATTCGTCAGGTAAAGTACAAAAAAGACCCTGGATCAGCAACAGCTTACGCCTTTTACACGGTTCAAATTGAAGCTAAATAAGTACGAAGAAAGCGTTGATTGGCTTTTTAAACAATTTCCATCTTATCAACTTAAAGGTGCTTCTGCTTATAAACCAGGATTAGAGCATACAATTTCTTTGCTGCATGCATTTGGTAATCCACATGAAAAGCTAAAATTGATTCATGTTGCAGGTACGAATGGAAAAGGTTCAACCTGTTCTTTTTTAACAAGTTTATTGGTTGAAAAAGGAGAAAAAGTTGGATTATTTACATCACCCCATATTTTTGATTTTCGCGAACGAATTCGTATAAATGGGATTGAAATAGACCAAGCATTTGTAATTGATTTCTGTGAGAAAATTAAACAGCTAAAATTCAACTTTTCACCCTCATTTTTTGAAATTACATTAGCGTTGGCTCTTTGTTACTTTCAACAAGAAAAATGTAGTATCGTTGTGCTTGAAACTGGTTTGGGAGGACGTTTAGATGCGACGAATGTAGTCCAACCATTAATTTCAGTCATTACGAATATTGGCATAGATCATACGCAGTTTTTAGGTGAAACCATAGAAGCAATCGCTTTTGAAAAGGCAGGAATAATTAAAAATGATAGACCTATCGTTATTGGCGAAAGACAAATTGAAACAACTAGCGTTTTTGAAAAGAGAGCTCAAAAACAAAATGCTCGAATCATTTTCGCACAAGAATTTCATCTTCCATTTGAGCTTAATTTAGCAGGTTATCAATATAAAAATTTAAAAACAGCTCTAGTCACACTTTCGCTCCTCTCCTACTCGATTGATTTAAAGTTAGTTGAAAAAGCGCTAGAAAACCTTCGTAGAAACAGCGGACTTTTTGGTAGAATGGAAATTGTACAAAAGAATCCAACTTTGATATTAGATGTTTCACACAATAAAGAAGGAATTAAAGCAACTTTGAAATCATTAAAGCTTTCAGAAAACGCAAAACTTACCATTCTATTTGGCGCATCACAAGACAAAGCAATTGAAGAAATGCTATCTCTTTTTCCGAAGAATGCCGAAATTCACCTTTGTACATTCAAAAATGAACGAAGCCAATCAATTGAACGACTTCAGGAAATTAAAGAAAGGAATCTGAATATAAAAGCTGTTCATCAAGAGGTAAATCAAGCTATTAAACAATTACTTCCTACACTAAATAAACAAGATACACTATTGGTTATTGGAAGTTTCTTTTTGGTTTCGGATGTGGAGGTTTAAAAAATTCAAAACCTACTAATTATTGCTATTCCATTTAATATACCTACTTAACCAAAATCCTTTTCGCTGTCAAGAATATAATCTTCAAATCAACTAATAAAGTTGGGTTGGCAATGTATTTTTGGTTTAGCTTAATTTTCGCAGGCATAATTTCTTCGATGTACGTTTTTTCAGGATCAGATGATTTTGCCAACAAATCGCTTTCTTCAAAATATTCCAAAGAAGCATAATCTGTAATGCCTGGTTTAACAAGCAAGATAGTTCGTTGCTCTGCAGTATATAAATCAACGTATTCTTTCACATCGGGACGTGGTCCAACAATACTCATTTCACCTTTCAACACATTTATAAATTGTGGAAATTCATCCAATTTAAACTTCCGTATGAAATAGCCAATTTTAGTAATTCGTGGATCGCGCATTCCCACTGTTAGTTTTCCTAATTTATCTGCATTGGTTCGCATCGAACGAAATTTCAATAAATAAAAAGGATTTCCATTCTTACCTATTCGTTCTTGTTTGTAAAACACACCACCTTTTGATTCAAGAATAATCAAAACGGAAAGTACAATCCCAAACGGTAGAAAAAACAGTAATATGAATAAGGAAAATAGAATGTCGAAAAGTCGTTTCATAAATAATCTTCAAATTCGACCCACTGAATTGTTTGAATAATTAAAATCCTTCCAAAAATCTTCGCTCGAAATTACTTTTTTGTTATTCAATTCAGAAATTCCTCTTTTCAACGATTCAAGTTGATCATCAGTGAGCTTTTCAGCCCAATCCTCCTCCGTAGTCGCCTTTTTAAACTGCATCAAAGTAGATAACAAACGTATATCCTCAATGGAACTTAACCATTCCAATAATTCAATCTTCAAACTTTGTGCTTTCATATATCAAAAATAGCAAAGTTAATTTAGAATCACAAACGCAATTATTTTGCATTAATTACCTTTACTAGAATATCTCGACTTATGAATGATTTAAAAATTAATGAAAGTCTTACCAATTTTGATTTCGTTGAAAAAACGATGGCTCAGATTTCCAAAGATTTCAATCGCTGTGGTTTGGAAGTAGAGTTTGAATTAAATACGTTGATACCAATTAAAGAAGACCTTACCAATCAAATAGCATCTCGTCTTATACGACTTTCAGCGATGGAACTTCAACAATTAATTTATACCGTTGATTTACAAGAAAATAAATTTCTTAATGCTGTTACAATGAATGACGATTTCAAAACTTTAGCAAACGAAATTCTTAAAAGAGAAGCTTTAAAAGTTTTTATTCGAAGTAATTATAGTGAATGAGTGTCTTGTACCTTAATAAATTAGTAAAAGGCAATAACATTTATCAACTTATTTGAAAATTTATGAAGGAAAGTTGATGAAAATTTCAATTCAAACAAGAACATAGACGTATTAATCCACGTGAATTATTATTTTTGTACTAAATATAATTTTATGAATTTTATAACGTCGAGCACAACCCTTTTACGTCATTTACAAAGTATTTCAGGTGTACTTAACTCAAGTAATAACTTACCAATTTTAGATAATTTCTTATTCGAAATCAAAGACGGTCAATTGACAGTTTCTGCTTCTGATTTAGAAACAACAATGGTAACAACTTTAGAAGTTCAATCAGAAGAAAACGGAAAAATTGCTGTTCCTGCGAAAATGGCGCTTGACATTCTTAAAAATTTACCAGACCAACCATGTACATTTAGAGTAAATCAAGAAACATACGCAATTGAAATTACTTATGATAATGGTAATTCTGGAATGACAGGTTTTAACGGTGAAGAATTTCCGAAATTACCAAACATTGAAAACAAAAACGCAATCAAAATTTCTGGTGAGATTATTTTAAAAGCTGTTAACAAAACGCTTTTCGCAACTGGAAATGATGATTTAAGACCAGTTATGAGTGGTGTTTATTGCCATTTTACTCCTGGCGATATAACCTTTGTAGCAACTGACGCACATAAATTGGTTCGTTATAGAAGAACAGATGCTGAGGCGAACGGAAGTGCTGCATTTATTTTACCAAAGAAACCTTTGAACATGCTAAAAAGCAACCTAAGAGGTGATGAGGAAATTTTATTAGAATACAACGAATCAAACGCGATTTTCACATTCAATGATATTACCATTGTTTGCCGTTTAATCGAAGGTAAATACCCGAATTACGAAGCGGTAATTCCAAAAGAGAATCCAAATGTGTTATTAGTTGATCGTCTTCAATTATTGAGTTCAATGAAGCGTGTTGCAATTTTTGCTAACAAAACGACTCATCAAATCAAATTAAAATTGGCTGGCTCTGAATTAGTTCTTTTCGCAGAAGATATGGATTTTTCCAATCAAGCTCAAGAACGTTTAACTTGTAATTACGATGGTGATGATATGGAAATTGGATTCAATTCTCGCTTTTTAATTGAAATGCTTGGAAATTTAGATTCAGTTGAAGTGAAATTAGCAATGAGTGAACCAAGTCGCGCTGGATTATTGACACCAGCAACTTACACTAACGAAAATGAAGATATTTTAATGTTAGTAATGCCTGTAATGCTTAACAGATAAATTCAAAATGCCTCAAGGTAAAAAAAACATCCGTGAATTTTCCTTGGAGGAATTAGTTACTGTCATCAAAGAATTAGGTGAAAAATCGTTTCGTGCCAATCAAGTTTACGAATGGCTTTGGAAGAAAAATGCACACACATTTGAAGAAATGAGTAACTTGAGTTTGAGCTTTAGAAACCTTCTCGAAGAACATTTTTACATCGATGCGATTCACGTTGAAGACGAGCAAATCAGTAAAGATAAAACCATCAAGTGTGCTTTTGGAATTGAAACTGGAAAAATCGTTGAAGGAGTTCTAATACCAACGAAATCCCGAATGACAGCTTGCATTTCTTCTCAAGTAGGTTGTAGTTTAGCGTGTACTTTTTGTGCAACCGGTCGCTTAAAATTATTAAGAAATCTAACTGCTGGTGAAATTGTAGATCAAGTTGTTTATCTTAAAAATCAAGCAGAGCAACGTTACAATACACCATTGACAAATATTGTTTATATGGGAATGGGCGAACCATTGTTGAATTACAAAAATGTTGTTCGTTCGTGTGAAATCATCAGTTCGGAAAAAGGATTAGGAATGTCACCCAAACGCATTACAGTTTCAACAGCTGGAATCGCCAAGATGATTCGTAAATTGGGAGATGATGATGTTAAGTTTAACTTAGCGCTTTCACTGCATGCTGCGAATGATGAAAAGCGAAATAAAATAATGGAGATTAATGAATCTAATAATTTAGAAGAGTTAAGAGAAGCTGTGATTTATTTCCATGAAAAAACAAGCAGCCGTGTGACTTTTGAGTACATTATTTTCAAAGATTTCAATGATTCAATTGAAGATGCAGCTGAATTGGCACAATTCACAAAATGTGTTCCTTGCAAAATAAATATCATCGAATACAACCCAATAGATGAAGGAGCTTTCCAACAAGCTGACGCTGCGAAAGTGGACGCATTTGCCAATTATTTAGAGTCAAAAAACTTAATCGTTAATGTTCGTCGCAGTCGCGGAAAGGATATAGATGCTGCTTGTGGTCAATTAGCTAACAAAAATAAAGCTATCGCTTCTTCGGAACGAGTTTTGAAAGGATAGTATATCAGTAATCTGAATTAATAAAGCTACAACTTCCAAATTAAATTTTAAATAAAACAAAACTGCATGTTTTGAAACAAAAACAAATATAAAATAAGTATAATTTGTTTGAGAAAATGCACTCGATTCCATTTTAATAAAAGTCCAAAAAACAAACTATTTACCTTAACAGATTAATGTGACCGTTAATGATTTTGAACAGTTTATCGAATGTACTTCTGAAGCGAATGTTATACAAATAAGTACCGTCTTGACAATCTTCACCTTTGTATGTACCATCCCAACCTGCAGTAACATCACGTGATTGGAATATGATTTCTCCCCAACGATTTACAATTATTAACTCATACGTATTATCCTCAATTCCTGCTGTAATTACAGGGAACCAAATGTCGTTCAATCCATCACCATCCGGAATAAAGGTATTCGGTGCAAAAATCGACAACTCATCACGTACTTTGATCACGCGGTAAGTTGTGTCAATACATCCGTTCTCTGAAATGGCAGTTAAAGTGATTACATATTCAGGTTCAATATCTCCAGTGTAAGTAAGTTCCTCAGGTTGGAACAATGATGAATCAGTAACTCCATTTCCATAATTCCATATAAAATCTACAGCTCCAATACTTGTATTAGTAATATTTAATGTTGGATTATCAGAACTAATTACTTCTGTTGTAGTATTAAATGAAGCAATTGGTTGAGGATATACACAAACTAAATCAGCTAAGGTTAAAGTATTTGAACAACCATTTGGCGAGTCAGTAGTTAAGGAAATATCGTAACAGCCATCTTGTATAAATGTATAACTCAATGATCCGCATTGATTAAATGTTGCTCCGTTTCCAAGATCCCAAGTACAGTTATTTGCTGACGCTGTTGAATTGATTAATTTAACTGTAAGAGGTGCACAACCTTCAGTAACTGTTGCCATAAACATTACGTTTGGAACTTCATCAACACTTATGTTGGCCACTCCTGTAACGATACATCCATTTAAATTATAGTCAACATAATAAGTTGTATCAATAGTTGGGGTTATCAATATTGAAGCTGTGATATCTCCATTTTCCCACAAATAAGTTCCTCCTAAAAAGCTAGGTATAGCCGTTAATGTTCCAGTTGAACCAGCACATAGTGTTGTTCCTGTGAAGCTTAATGTTGGTGCATTAGTAACTGTAATGAATGCAGTAACAGGTAAACTTGGGCAATTATTTAATGTATAAACAACTAAAATAGGGGAAGTTGATGGCGGAGATACATTAAACGTTTCATCGTCATCAGCACTTGTAGTCCAACTTGGCGACCATGTATAAGTTCCAACTCCAGCTGTTGAAGATGGCACAGCTACCATTGTTCCTGTTGCACCTGTACAAATTCCAATATCAGCAACAGTAAGAGTTGGTTGGTCTGTAACTGTAACTTGCACAGTTACAGGGTTACTTGTACAACCATTAAGTAAGTAAGTGATTACATAATCAGTTGTTGCTAATGGACTTACTTGAATACTTAATCCATTCACTTGCCCAGCAGGTAGTGGCGTCCAAGTAGGAGTTCCTCCTAACAAATCTGGTGATGCTGTAATAGTTGTTTGACCACCCGTACAAATTCCTGTGCTTGGTGCAGTGATAACTGGTGTTGGGATAACTGAAATAGTTGCAGATACGTTTGGTGATGGACAACCATTAGGAGCAGTGTAAACCAAACTGTAAGTTGTTGTTGTTGCTGGTGAAACTGTTATTGATTGAGTTGTTAAACTATCAGGTAACCATAAATAAGTACCACCTTGAACTGATGGTTGTCCTGTAAGTATACCATTTGTACCAGAACACATTGTTGTTGTACCTGAAACAGTAACTGTTGGAGATTGTAACACTGTTACAGTAACATTTACAGTATTACTAATACAGCCGTTTGGATCTGTATAGGACACTTGATATACAACATTTGAACCAAGTGGTGGAGTAGTTACTGAAGTATTTGTTGTTGACCCTAATCCACCACTCCAAGAATAAGTTCCACCAAGTAATGGTGTAGCTATTGCATTTAAAGTAACTGAATTACCAGAACAAATAGTCGTGTTATTAACCGTCAACGTTGGATTTGGTATAAAATTAACATTGAAAGCCGCTGTATCAATACAACCATTTACACCAGTAACAGTAACAATGTAATTTCCTGCCGTTGTTACAGAAATTGTAGCATTTGTTCCCATACTATTGCTCCAAGCGTAAGTTCCACCACCTGTTGCTGTTAAACTGATTGAAGGGAAGTTACAATTCAATGTGTTTGATGCTGTGTTATTGATAATCCCAGCTGTTGGAGGCAAAATATCATCAATTATTGTAATTGATTCTGTACTAATACATCCATTTGTACCTGTTACTGTTACGGAATAAGTACCAACGGATGTTATTCCTTGAGTAGCATTTGTACCTAAGCCACCAGACCAATTGTAACTTACACCTCCTGTTGCTAAAACATTAATAGTTGGAGTTGAACAAGTGATAATAGAAGTGTTTGAGATATTTGTAATTCCAGCTGTTGGAGGAACGATGTTTTCATCAATAACTATTGTCAATTGTTTTGGACATCCGTTAGAATCATCAAGGTCTAATGTATAAGTTCCAGGAGTTGTAATTGTATTTGATGCTCCAGTTAAATTTGATCCACCACTCCAAACGTAATTTGATCCTCCAAAACCTTGTAGATTAATTGATGTAACAATACAAGTCAAAGTTGTAGTTCCTGTTAAGTTTGTAATACCAATTGGTGTGTTACTGAAATCATCAATTACGGTTGCAGATTGAGTTGCAATACATCCATTATCATCAGTAACTTCTGCCACATAAGTTCCTGCTATAACAGCAGCCAAATCTTCCGTAAATACTGTTCCATCCCAAATTACATCGTAAGATCCTACTCCACCTGATATTGTTAAATCAACTGATCCAGTTCCACCGCTACAATAAACGTCTTGAACAGAAACGCTTGTAACAATTGCAGGTGGCGCCGTAATAGTAATTGATGTTGAAGCTTGACATCCATTTACATCTGTAACAATGTAAGAATGAACACCAGGTCCTTCATAGAAAGTTCCGATTCCACCAATTACTCCTGTTCCACCAGTTGCACTTACCGTAACCAATGTTGAATCATAGCTACAAGCTAATGCGTTCAATACCGCGTTACTACTTGCAACTAAAGCTGTTGGTTGTGTAATTGTGATGGGTGTAGAAGCTGTATTTCCATATAAATCTGTAATCGTATATGTGTAAGTACCAGCAGCAACATTGAAAGTTCCGTCACCAGTATATGGAGTTGTTCCACCATTACCTGCAACAACAACTTGAACTATATCTCCAAAACAAGCTGCATTCGAAGCTGTAGCTGTAACTGTAAAAGGAAGTGGTTCTGTAATCGTTATTGTTACATCGCTTATACAACCATTATCATCAGTTACTGTGTAGGTATAAGTACCAGCAGTTTCTGTAAATGTTCCTGTTCCAACATAAGCTGGAGTTCCGCCTGTTGCACCAATTGTTACGGTTGAAGTTCCACCACTAACTGTAATTACAGTACTTGTTGCTTGTGCAACTAATACAGCAGGTTCAGCAATTGTAACACTAGTTGTGTAGAAACATTGGTTATCATCTGTAATTATAAAATTGTAAGTTCCTGCACCTAAGTTAGTTGTTGAAGGTGTAATTACATAAGGTGCAAGTCCACCTAAAGATGTAATTACTACACTACCATCTGTTAATCCATTACAAGAAACATCTGTTACAACTGTTCCGCCAAGTGTAGGTGAAGTATTGATTGTTAGGTTCAGAATTTGTGTATCACAGCCATTTATAACTGTATATGTTCCTGATGTGGTGTAAGTTTGGTTATTTACAGCCCAAGTGTAAGTGTCACAAGCTACGATTGTGGTTGTGTTTGAACTAGCTGGATTGATTACAACATCAAATGCATTCTCATCAATACAAGCTCCGTTTGTCGCATATACATATAGTGTTGTAGCTCCAATCGTACTGATAACGTTACCTGTGTTTAATGTTGCTCCTACTCCACCTGCTTGTGTGTAATAGGTACCTGAAGTTAAAGCTGGTAATGTGTAAGAACCACAAGCTATAACATCTGATGGTGAATCTACAACTGGTGTTGCGTTTATTG
>CALPMC020000109.1 GCA_943324565.2 Chitinophaga pinensis
AATCACGATGCCAAATTACACGCAGAAGGCAACCCAAAACTAATGGTTGCGTTGGAAAACACATCTTCTTTAATCATTGATACTGCACTCCTTATCCGAAATATTTCCGATCGCATCTCCCCTCCAACTCTGGCGAAATTTGGCTTGGATGCCACGCTACTAGAGTTAATAAAATCAATTAACGCTATGAATGAATTTCACATCCAGTATGCGAGTAACCTGGAAAAAATACGGTTTTTAGTTTCCGCTGAACTCAACCTCTTCCGCATTCTAAAGGAAACTATCAATAACATCATCAAACACGGTCAAACAACGGAGCTCGCGATTCAAGGAAATCTGAATTCTGAAATTCTGGAGTTTCACCTCAACTATCAAGGTCTCGGGTTAAGTAACGATCAAGTAAAAGAATTGCTCCGTGTTTCGGATAGAAATGGCTTAAAAAGTATTCAGTCGCGAGTAAATAACCTTCATTCAACTATTTCATATGCCTTTTCTGATAGTAAGATGGCAAGTATTCACCTAAAAATCCCACTACATGCAATCCAAAATTAATGTCGTTATAGTCGATGATCAAGCCTTGGTTCGTCAGGGAATAAAAGATTTATTAGAAAAAAACGAAAATATTGCTGTGGTTAAAGAAGCCAGCAATGGACTAGAAATCATTAATTGGTTCAAGGAAAAACCTGCTGATTTAGAGATTGACGTTGTGCTGATGGACATGCAAATGCCTGAGTTAAATGGTTGGGATACCGCAGACTTTTTAATAAAAAAATTTCCAGATTTGAAAATCTTAGGTCTTTCCTCTTACAATAATGAATCTTTTGTTGACCGATTAATTGCAAATGGCGGTAGAGGTTATTTATTGAAAACGCAAGAAATTGAAGATGTGGTGCAAGCAATTGAAGAGGTCATAAAAATAGGTTACTATTTCAGTAGCCAAGTATCGTTGAATCAAATCAGTGATTTCATTAAAACTAGACGTATAAAACCGTTTTATAGTTACCCGAGGTTAACGGAAAGAGAAGTGAATGTGCTTCTATTGATTTGTAAAGAAAAAACTACCCAACAGATTTCTCAAATTCTTTTCATTTCAAATAAAACCGTTGAAACACACCGCGTTAACATTATGGCGAAAATTGGTGCAAAAAACATGGTCGGCTTGGCAATGTATGCTATTAAGCATAAACTTTTAGAGATTGATTAGTGGTTTTAAAACATAACTACCAATCACTTATAAAACAATTCACCACAGAGAAACACAGAGGCACAGAGGTTTTGTTTACACCGACATTATTCTTTTGATTTCCTTGCATCTATGGCTAAAATTTATTGCCACGGATGCACGGATGAGTTTTCTTCTTTTCTCCTTTTTCTCCGCGACTCTGTGGTAAAAGCTTTTGCGGTTTGCCTGTGAAGTTGAAAAGTAAATCACCGCTGAGAAACTTAGATTATTATTTTTTCCTTTGATATCCGAGCATCTGTTGCTAAAATTTATTGCCACCGATAAATGGATGAATTTTTCTCTTTTCATCTTTTGAATTTCGATAAAGCTTAATTTCTTTTTTTTCTTTTTTTTCAGTTTTCCCGAAAACGTCTTTAAAAAGGAGTAAATAAATGTTGAAAACTTTTCGAAAAGCGGCATTTTTCAACTTCAAATACATCGGGTTTTACCCTTAAAAATCATCAAGGTAAATCTGTATATTTTATTTTTAACATTTCGATTTATTTAGCTTATTATCAATTAATTAAAGCTAAAAATTGTAAGTTTTCAACAAATGAAGATGCTGAAAATAGGAAACAAGACTCTAACTTGGCCTCAAGAAATTTAACGTTTTTTGAGAATTCAGGCTATGCTTTTTCAAGGGCACTTTTTGCTTTTTTTTGCCTCAATTTTTAAGATTCCTAAAATTAAATTACCGCATCGATGAACGTGAACGAAGAGGAAATTGCAAACTAAAAATAACTTGTGAAGCTTAGAATACTACTTATGCTACTACTATTCAAAATCGCGTCTTTTCCAGTTCTCGGACAAGGAAAAATCAATGACAAACTTCTTGGAGATGATAGTTCGAAGTACGTATCCATTTTTGGAGATAGCAACATCATTCAATCCTACCTCAAGAATTTCTCCACACCAAAAATCCAATTACCTTTTGATTTGAAAGGAAAAAGACCAAGTGAACTCATTACAAATGAAGACAGCACTTTGAATTGGAAACGCTTCATTCCTGAGATTATAGGTCAAATTGCAATAGGATATGATGCTGGACAATTGGCGAATTACTTTATGCCTGACAATTTGCGACCAATGCACGTTTTTCATACAGAAGGCAGTTTAAAAACGGATGTAGCAAAACTTCCTGTTCAAATTGCCTATCGTTATGCAACAGTGAAAAATCCAATTGGAATCAATAATTACTTCCGTGTTTCTTTAGATACCGAAAGATTTAAGCAGCATCCAAAACTAAATGAAGCCAAAGTTCAAGAAGTGATGGGTGAGCAATTCAAAGCCATTGCAGCCCAAAAAGGAGAATTGAATGGAAAGCTTGGATATACCGAATTACTAAAAGAACAACTTAAATTGAAAATCGAACGTGAATTAGATGCACAACAAGAACGCTTAAAAGCAATCGCACTTTCAAAAGTAGATGCAGAATTAGCGCAAACGGATTCAATAGCAACGGATTCACTAATGAATCTTTCGACTGCAAAACGCGATTCTATTCAACAAGTAATAGATGTTGAAAAAGCATTTTATGCAAGTTCAAAACAACAAGCTGATTCACTACAACTTGCCTTTGAAACCAAAAAGTCCCAGATTGAACAATTGAAACAACAAGTTGATACCGTTCAATTTTACATAGATAAATTGGTGGATTTCCGAAATCAGCTGGATTCTTTGGAAGGAAATCTACTTTCTCAAAAAGAAACTTGGATGACACTTTCAAAAGGAGTCACTGCAAAAAACCTTCAAAGTCTCGGCTTATTTAAAAAAATAGATATTGGTTTGACCTATCCAAAAACAAGTGCTTTAAGCAAAAACAGCTTACCTGTAAAGGGAATTGACCTCGAAATTCAAAAGGGAAAATTGTATGCTGCTCTGACTGCTGGTGTAACAATGAACAATTTGATGGTAACGAATAACGCACTTCAAAACAGTTTACAAAATACATCTAACCTTTTCAATCAGTTTGATTTTCAACAAATAAGCCAACAACGTTTATTGATTTTTGCCAAAACTGGATATGGTGAGAAAGAAAAAACTCACGCTTTCATTGGTGTTCGTTTCATGAATAAAGGTGTTGAAACAGGTTTTAGTGCTGATACAACAGAAAATACTGCCCCAGCGGCTGGTATTGAATTAGATACACGTTGGGTTCCTAGCTTTTCAAAAGGTACTGCTTTCGATTTGGTTTATGGCAAAACTTCCAAGACGTTACAAGCCCAAGATAGTTTGCGTAACTCGCCTTTTGTGAGTTTGTTCTCAAGCGAACGAACACACACAGGTTTGTTTCGCATGACACAACAATTGACGAAAATACACTCTTCAATTATTGCGAGTATTCGCTTCTTAGATTCGGATGCTGACATGGCGAGTATGGGCGTTTTGCAACCCAATAATTTGCGTTATGAAATTCAAACACGCCACAAATTGTCAGGTTCAACGCAACTTGGATTTATCTATCGCAGCGATCAAGATAACGTCAATCAAATCTCTGATACTACACGAAAAGTAGCCATGTATGGAATGAATATCAATTCTGTGTTATTCGAAAACATCAATGCAAGTGGCACATTTAATTATCTGAATCAACAATTCAGAGTGCCAATTTCCATTCCGCAAGTATTGAATTATATGGCATCCCTTTCGGTAAGTGGGAACTATGAAATTTTGAAAGTAAAACAAGTGAGTAGCCTTCAAACTGACTTTTATAAAATTACGACTAGTCAAGGCGAAACGCAACTAAAGCATATCGGTTTTGATCAATCGACGCGATTCGAAGATGGCAAAAACACGTTCACTTTAGCTTATTTCAATGCAAGTTTACCATATACAAGTGGACAAAATACGACATGGTTAGTTCAAGAAGCTTTCGCTTTCAAACGCAAAAAACTAGATTATTCCATCGGAGTAAAATTGGCAAATAGTTCCAAATACGGTGTTCAATTTGGAGGTCATTTAGGCTTACAATATGCCTGGACAAGTCAAATAAATCTACAAATGCGTATCGAAAAATTAATACTTGGAGATTTTTACAACACTTATGACCCGACTCGCTTTGAACGATTTCCTTTTTACATACAAACAAGTTTAACCTATCAATTGAAATAGCTTATGAAACTTAAATTGCTCTTTTTCTACTTTCTATTCTTTACAGGCATTTTACAAGCTCAAGAAAGTATATTGCTCAACATGCCCATGGACGGCGATACAATCAATACCAAAAATCCATTGCTTTCATGGTCGCTTTGGGGTGAATTACCGACAAACACAGTGCGTGAATATTATCAAATTATCCTTGTTGAGTTACAAGAAAATCAAGATGTTTCTGCTGGAATTTTGATGAACACGCCATTATTGCGAGTAGATCATTTGGCTCAAAATCAATTGTTTTACCCTTACGACGCTCCCGAACTTGAGGAAGGAAAATGGTATGCTTGGGAAATCCAAAAAATCGTGGACAACACCTTAGCCTTTAAATCTGAAACTTATAAGTTTTACATTCCGATTTTACCAACTGAGGAACCCGTTTATTATAAGTTGAAAGTCAAAGATGACGGAGCAATTTACGATTTGCAATTTGGAAAACTTTACTTTGAATTGGATGAAGATTATTTTGATGATGAATTAAATTTCCAATTGTATAATCCTAGCAATGAGAAGATTCAAGCACAAGCAATTTTCAATCAAGAGGCAGGACAATTTGCTCAAGAGGTAAATGTTAAGCGAACAGGTTCTAATTTGTATGAGTTAACAATTGGTTCAAATCCAGCATTAGGTAATTACAAGCTAGTGGTACAGAATGCCAAAAAACAGAAGTATCAAATCAAATTTGAAGTAAAATGAAATCAATAATTAGCCCCATTTTATTTAGTGCTCTACTCTTGCTTTTAGGTGGAATAGTAAGTTTCATCAAACCTCCTAAAAAGGTTGATAAAGAACACTTCATACAAATTTACAGATCAAATATTAGTGCTTATGAGAAAACTGAAAACCAAGGGGATCTTTTAACTAAAGTTCGATTCATACCAATAGATTTTACAACCTTAAAGTTGTTAAACGAAGATGAACAAGCAGCAAAAGATTTTCAAAAAGAAGCGCAAACAGCTTTATCTTTTTTAGTACAATTGGAAGCGCCTAGCATCGGAAACAAAGAATTTTTAAACTTAAAAAATGACTCTTTAGGCTTTGAACAACGAGTTTCTTACTACAGTTTCAATTTTAGAAATGACATTAGTTATCAAGTCGACAATGGACAGATCTTGAGTATTTCTGACTTCCATTTTGAACGACTTTTTAACATAAGTCCTTACGGGAATTTCAATATCTCAATACCATTACCAAACAAAAGAGCTAAGCTGCTAAAAATCATAGTTCGTGATAAGCTATATGACTTTGGGAGCACCACTTTTGAATTTGATTTAAAGAAAATAAAAGAATTTCCAAGGTTAAAAATTGAAACTATAACTAAATCAACCACTTCAAAATAATACTAAAATGCAGAATTCAAACACATTAAAAAAAGCAAAAGGTATTCAACTCGGAGCATTATTTTTGGCTTGTTGCATCTTCACTGAAGCAACGGCTGGAGGTTTCATCACTTGGATGAATTTCGATAAAATTAAGAATCATGCTAATCTATTAACTCGTCCGAAAAACGATAGTTTAACTAGTTTATCTTCTGAAAAACAAGTTGAATGTAAATCTATTGAAAACGAGTCAATTGTAAGCCTTACACCTCCAGTTGCAGGAGGCCCAGATCAACCAGAAGTACAAAGTTTTTCACCAATTGGCACATCAGACATGGTGGATCCATTTACAGGTGATTTTTCTTACAATATTCCCCTCATGGATGTGGATGGTTATCCTGTAAACATAGCTTATTCTGCTGGAGTTTCCATGGATCAAGAAGCATCTTGGGTTGGTTTGGGATGGAACTTAAATCCTGGTGTTATGAATCGTGTCTTAAGAGGACTTCCTGATGATTTTAATGGGGATAAAGGTGATGCGATTACAAAAGAGATGAATCAGAAAAAAAACACAACTCTAGGTATAACGCTAGGTGCTGATAATGAAATATATGGAGGACCGATAAGTTTATCAGGTAGCCTTTCACTAAATTTTAATAATTATCAGGGAGTGAGTAGCTCAATTTCAATTTCACCAAAATTTTCTCCTAAAAATCCAATCAAAGGATTAAAATTGGATGCAAGATTAGGTATTAGTGGGAGTAGTTCTGGAGGAGCAACTTTATCTCCAAGTTTATCACTGAGAGACGTAGATGAATCTCCAAAAGTGAGAAGTTTAAACATTGGTGCATCTTTGAATTCAAGAGCTGGTTTATCTGCTTCTATTTCAGCTTCTGCAAGAAAAGAGATATTCAAAACTTCTAAGAAAAATTCGGTTTCTTTTAAAAGTACAGCAAGTAGCACATTCAATTTTGGGAATATTACTTACTCTCCAAATATTACTATGGAGACAAATATATGGGGAGGTTCTTTTGCTTGGAAATTAGGTCCTGATGTTATTGGTTTCGATGCATCAGCAACATTTAGCGCAAGTTTTTCTACAATTGTTATTAAAGATAAATTTAAACTTTCACCTGCATATGGTTACATGAACCTTGGTGCCGGTCATACGAAAGACAAAGTTTCCTTAGATTTTTCTAGAGAAAATGATGGCGGATTTTCAAAAAATACACCTGCATTACCAGTAACAAGTCTTAATTACGATATTTTTTCACCGACAGGACATGGAATAAGTGGAAGTTACAGACCAGTAAGAAACGAAATTGGATATGTTCATGATGAAAATATGAGAACTATTTCAAATTCAGCTGATTTAAACTTAGAAACAAATATTGGAAGCACATTAAAAGGTGGATTAGATGTAACTGGAACTTTTATGAAAAATATTAGTGGTGAATGGGATGGTTCAGAAAATAGAGCAAGAAATGCAATAGGATTTATTGATGGGAAAACTTTTTTCAGGGAGGCAAATGAGTTATCAGTGGAAGTTGACCCCGATCATTTTAATAGAATTGGTGGCTTTAATGCTGTGAAATTTCCATACAACGGTCCAACTGGAATCCATAGTACACTTAAATACGACTCATATAATTATTTCCCAAATTATCATATAAAAAAGAATGGTACACCAAAAAGGAACCAAGTTGTTTATATGCTTACCAATGAAGAATTAGAAAGTGGTGCAGGAGTAAATGAAATGCACCCTAATTGTTATGCAAATGGAAATACAGATTACGATCATCATATAGGTCAATTTACAGTTTTAAACACAGAGGGAACTCGATACGTATATGGTATTGCAGCATATAGTCATTCTCAAAAAACGGTTTCTTTTGCAGTTGGTGCACCAAATAACAATTACAACATTATTAATCATAACCTTTCACAAGTTAGGTATGCCAATGGTTCGGATAATTCACTTGCGAACAATAAAGGAATTGATAACTACTTCAATTCAGAAACTACTCCAGCTTATGCGCACTCTTATTTATTGACCTCAGTAGTTAATCCAGATTATGTTGATATTGACAACATCAAAGGCCCTAGTAAAGGCGATTTAGGTGGTTATATGACAATCAATTATCAGAAAATCAACAATTACTTATGGCGCACGCCAATTGTTGCAACTGCAAATTATGCAAACTATGAAGAAGGATTACATTCCGATGATATGGATGACAAAGGACATTACACTTCTGGTGAAAAGGAATTGTGGTATGTTCAAAATATAAAATCAAAAAATCACATTGCGATCTTTCATACCTCAGCAAGAGCAGATGGCACAAGTATGAATGAAGACGGTTCTTTAAATGCAGGTGGTCCTAAAATGCAAAAACTAGATAGTATTTCATTGTTTTCACTACCAGATTACGAAGCTAATTCAAGCGCAGCTATTCCATTAAAAGTCGTTCATTTTGAATACGATTACACCTTGTGTTTGAACTATCCGCTCAATGGAAATTCAAGTGGAAACAATGGAAAACTTACCTTGAAACGCGTTTACTTTACCTATCAACATTCGAATAAAGGTCGCTATTCATCCTATAAGTTTGATTATTCAGCATTAAATCCAAACTATAATTCAAAAAGTGTTGATCGTTGGGGACCGTACAAACCACAAGCTTCAGGATTAACTGGAGTTATCAATGTAGATCCATTGCGTCCATCTGATTTTCCTTACGTTGATGCAGATAAATCACTTGTTGATTCTTATGTTTCAGCTTGGAATTTAAAAAGAATCCATTTGCCATCTGGTGGAAAAATTGAAGTGGATTATGAATCAGATGATTATGCCTATGTGCAACATAAACGTGCAAATGATATGTTCAAAATTGTAGGTGTTTTGATTGACCCGATTTTTGGAGCAGAAGTAGTTGATAGATCTGGCGATGCTAAAACAAGCACCCTTACAGAATTTAATTCTGAAATTTATTTTGAACTTGCTAAATCCATCACCAATCCAAATGCCCTTAATTTAAACATTAATGAATACCGCCCAGAAGGCAACCTAATGTATTTCAGAGCTTTGATGAAATTCAATGGAAATAACTATGATTTTGTCCCTGGATATGCTGAAATAGACAATATTCAAATTAAGATAATTGGTGGTGATACGCTTGGTGCAATAAAACTAAAAGGTGCAAAGCTTAAAGATAATGGACCTGCCATCTATAATCCAATTGCTATTGCAGGGATTCAATTTGGAAGAATGCAATTGAGCAAATTCATTCCACCAGCAAACAATTTCGCTGGAACAGATGATTCCAGTTTACCTAGTGTTGCAGACGCCTTAGT
>CALPMC020000110.1 GCA_943324565.2 Chitinophaga pinensis
CTTTGAAAAAAGGAATTGAATATTTCAAAAAATCTAACCCAAATAAAATAGAAATAAGCAATACAAATGGAAATGCCGTAGTCAATTTAATGCTGTATGCTAAACATCCGATGATGCAAGCGCAAGCAATCAACAGGTATCTCTTTATTCCTAAAATTTCTCTAATTTTTAAAAATAAATAAACATAAAATAGACAAAATGCCAATGAACAATATTCGATTGATATGTTTCGGCTCCAACAAATAGCAAAAGGAATAAAGCAATATTGAATTAAAGATAATAGTGTAACTGCTTTGTTATTAATTAGTTTCGAAACAACAGAAGTTAGCAAAATAGCTGACAAGATATAGAAGAAAATATTTGTTAAGCGACAAGCAACTTCGATGTTTGAAATACCCAATTTAGTTAATAAAAAGGCAACGGATTGAAAAACAGGTAGTTCAAATGGTGCTTGGTAAGGAGGGCCAAAAATGGGGGTCTGATAATTGAAAAAGTTAAATCCCTCCTGTGTATAATTCCAAACTGTAATTGCTGTTTGCGTTTGTCTGAATGGTTGAATATCTAATAAATTTTGATCAATTGAAATAAGCCTTGGAAAAATTGAAATTAGTATGATTACTAAAAGAATGAGATTGAATCTTTTTTCACTCATATTCAAAAATAGTCCGTCTTTATTTTTTATAGTCTCCACGAGAAAAATGTTTTTCAATGAAACAATACATCAAAATGAAAAAGTAACGACTTCCCATTTCTTTAATCTTCAATTTTGATTCTCCATATTTTCTATTCGTCCATGAATTTGGTACAATCTCATACGTAAACCCTCTGATAATCGCCTTCAGTGGGATTTCAATGGTCAAATTAAAATGTGGAGATAATAAAGGCTGAACCCCATTAATGACCTCACGTTTATATAATTTAAATGCATTCGTTGTATCGTCATATTTGATGCGCATCACCATTCTTACAATTCGGTTTGCAATTCGATTGATGACTTTCTTCAACCAAGGATAATCGATTACTTTTCCACCTTTCATCCAACGACTTCCGAAGACACAATCTACATTTTTTTCCAGCATAGTGGTGTAAAACTTAATCAAATCGTAGGGAGAGTCAGAAAGATCTGCCATCATAATTGCGACACAATCTCCTTCAAAACGTTCCAATCCATATCGAATGGCATTTCCAAAACCATTCGGTCCATGATTAGTTACGTAACGCAAGGTTGGAATGGTTTCTGTTAATGATTTTAAAACAGCCTCAGTTCCGTCTTTGGAATTGTCATTAACAACAAGAATTTCATGGTCAATTTTAACTTCACTAAATGCCTTATGTATAGCATGAAGAGTTTCCGGGATTGATTCTTCTTCATTGTAGGCTGGCATTACTATACTAAGTTTCATTAAACGCGTTTTATCATGTTTTCATGCATTTCAACCAAAGTTGACTTAAGGTCAAAACTGTAATCCCAATCAGGATAGTGATTTTTAAATTTCTGAACATCACTGATATACCAAATGTGATCACCTATGCGATTATTTTCGGCATAACTGTAATTCATTTTGTTTCCGCTTATTTCTACGCACAATTCTATGGCTTCAAGCATGCTGCAATTAGAATGACGGCCTCCACCCGCATTATAGACCTCTCCTTGTTTAGGGTTTATATAATAATGCCAAAACATATTCACCAAATCATAACTGTGGATGTTGTCTCGTACTTGTTTTCCTTTATATCCAAATATGGTATAATGATCTTCAGTAATTGCACATTTCATTAAATAAGAAAGGAATCCATGAAGTTGCGCTCCTGAATGATTAGGTCCAGTTAAACAACCACCACGAAAAACACCTGTATTTAAACCAAAATACTTTCCATATTCTTGCACCATGATATCTGCCGCTGCTTTACTCGCCCCAAAGACGGAATGTTTTGATTGGTCAATAGACATGTTTTCATCAATTCCTTCCGTAAAATAAGGGTGAGACGAATCGATTTCCCATCTTTTTTCCAATTCAATAAGTGGAAGGTAATTCGGAGTATCACCATACACTTTATTCGTTGATGTAAAAATAAAAACAGCTTTAGGGCAATGATTTCTATATAATTCGAGTAAATTTAATGTTCCAGTCGCGTTAACACCAAAATCAGTCAAAGGCTCTTTAGCGGCCCAATCGTGACTTGGTTGTGCAGCCGTATGAACAATTAAGCTGATATCTGACCCATATTGCTTAAAGATTACCTCTAAATCGTTGTAATTACGTATATCACAGTTATAATTTTCAAAATGATCGTATTTTTCTTTTAAGCGATCTAAATTCCAATTTGTAGAACTTTCCTTTCCGAAAAAATAAGCGCGCATATCATTATCAATGCCAATTACTTTGTCAAATTTTGAACTAAAAAATTCAACAGATTCTCCACCAATTAAGCCACTTGATCCGGTTATTAATGCTATTTTCATTTTTTCATTTTTAGTTTAATATTTGTTTTAATGATTTTTCATTTTCCTTCATCCAATTGTATGTGTCTTGAACAAGATCTTTCATTGATTTTGTTGGACTCCATCCTGTTGTAGATGTAACTTTTGTATTATCAGTTATGTAAATTTTAATATCTGCCGTTCTTGTTTGTAATTCAGGCAGAATTTGAATTTTATTACCTGTGACCTCCTGACAAAGTTCAGTCAATTCAAGTAAGGAAAAACTGACATCAATTCCTCCTCCAACGTTAAAAGTTTCCCCGTTAACTTGATCTATATGGTGAATTTGCCAATCAATTAATCGAACTAAGTCATCAATATGCAAAACATCACGTGTTTGTTTTCCTTTTCCTTCAAAACCAATGTATTTAAGAGATCCATCAAAATAATGTCGGGCCAACCATAGAACTAAAACTCCTTGATCAATTTTACCCATTTGCCAAGGACCGCTGAGTACTCCACAACGATTTACTACAGTCTTCATTCCTGTCAATGCATGGTACTCATCAATAAGTAACTCAGACGCTAATTTCGTTGAACCATAAAACGAACGGCTACCCGAAATTGGAAAACTCTCCTGAATGCCACGAGAACTAATACCAGAAATAAGTTGGTTGTCCGTCCATGCGTAGCGCTTATCCAATTCTACAAAATCCGCATTCTCAAGTGTGTCAATCGGATAAACTCGGCTCGTTGATAGAAAAATGAATGCAGCATTACGTTTTTTGGCCAACTCCAAGCAATTAACAGTTCCAAGTAAATTGGTATTAATTAATGGCATTAATGGTGAATTGATTCCTGCTAAAACAGAAGGATCTGCCGAAGCATCAATCATAAAATCGAATGGAGGTAAATCCTCTAAATCTTCCTGATTTCGGATGTCAGCATGAAAAAATATAATTTCATGATCTCTTAATCGCGTTAAATTTAGTTCAGACCCTCTTCGACGTAAATTATCTAAAGCAATAATGGTATAATCGGGATATTTTCGTTTGAGCCCGATACATAAATTCGATCCAACAAAACCCGCTCCACCCGTGATGAGAATTGATTTATTCATCTGATTAATTTTTAGTTGAGATAATTATTTTATCAAATAACAATTGTTTGAAAGTCAGTTGATATTGGAAATAAAGTTCTTTTTTGGGATGTTTGCATCCTTCAATCCAAGGTTTTTGATGACTTGTATAATGAATTATAACTGGATCTTTTTGAATCTCTTCGTATTGTGTTTGATTAAGACCAAAATAGGATGGTGTATAATCATTCGGATAAAAATAGAAATGCGTTAAATTATACTTTTGAGGAAGTCTTAACCATTTATTTTTTAAGCAATAATTTAAGACATCCTGATCCCAATATTTAATTTTAATAGAATTTTCTGAAATAAAATCTACAAATTTAGAGAATATATTTTCCTCCCTCCACTTTTTTAAATTCACAACTAAAACACCAGCGTTGAAATATTGGTTAAATGAGTTTAATTCTAACCTATTACGATCTGAATTTGTAATAATTTCGGCTGCCGCACCTACAAAAAAATCTTTAATATCACAATCTAACAAAGTATCAATTTGACCCAAAACAATTATATCTGAATCAAGATACAAGACTCTTTCAATTTTTTCATTCAAGATATTAGAAAGAAACAATCGATTGTAGGATGCAAGATTTACATGATGACTTACTGGAGCATTTTTTATTTGCGAATAATCAATTTTATAAAACTGAAATTTGAATCCAAATCGAAAAAGAAATAATTTAAATTTTAATCTAAATTTTCCAGAGATTCCAGAATCCAATATATGTACAAAAAAAGTCCTATTAGAATTGAATTTTTTAAGTGAATGCAAGGTGACAATTGTATGATTGACAAAACTATTGTCACAAGCAACAGCTATGTGATATATTTCACTCATTTTTTCTTAACGTAGGCTCGGTATGTTGGATACAAATTCGGAAAATACCGATTTGAATAAAATATGATTCGATCTTTTAAATTTTCGGGAATCAACAATTCACGATAAAATCCTTTAAAAACCCAATCATAGTTTACAAATTCCTGTTCTTGAGGTAAGCCAAAGTTATATTTTTTGCGAGTTGACTCTATGATTGAAACAATTTCGAGTTTCTTTTTCAACTCTTGTGTTTCATTTTTTTTATTTCGTGTCGATCCTTCATGATGTCTAAAATGACTCAAAGTATGTGATGAAAATACAACACTTGTTTTTTCTAAAAGCTTAATCCAAAATAACCAATCACCACAAAATCTCATTTTATCAAATCCGCAATCCAAAGGGGCATATTTTTTTTTAAAAACACAAGCACTCGCATTAGGAATGGTATTTCTGTAAATTAAATAATTTTTAATTTCTTCAACACCTGCATTTTCAAAATCTGATTTCCAACGCTTTTCATCTAATCCATCTGCCCAAAAAAAATTACTCTTTTTGTTCCCATTTTCATCAATATCGCCACTACGACAATAGGCTAATCCATTACCCGCATTTAACTTTTTAACCATCGTTTCTAAAAAGTTTGGTTCAGCAACATCGTCACTCTCGGCAATCCAGATGTATTTACCTTTTGCGAGTTTAATTCCTTTTTTCCATTGTTTAAAAGGACTCCCAGAATTTTTCGAGTTATAAAAAATCGAAACATTTGGTAAATGGCGATAGCTTTCTATGATTTCTCTGCTTTTATCAGTCGAACAATCGTCCAAAATAATGAGCTCAATGTCTTGAAAAGTTTGATTTAAAATTGAATCAATTCTCTCTTTTAAGAATTTAGCGTGGTTATAGTTTGGGACGATTACAGAAATCATCTTCAAAAATTATTTTTTAAGTATTTCCTTTGTCATCTCTAAATATTGTTTCCCCCATTTTCGGCATGGCTCCAAATGATTTCCTTCTGCCCATTCATTCCAAGCGTTGATGAAAATGAAATTCTCTTCTTTGGAATAGGGTTCAAAAGAATTTGTAATGTGTTTCAACCACCTCCCATATTCTTTAGGGGTTGAATCTTTGAGAATCATTGCATTTTTTTTTCTACGAGCGGAATTATCCCACATAGGTGTTAACCCTGGAAATCTTTTGTAGTCAACAGTTTGTGGGTTATTAATCTGCTTGTCTACCACATCTTTGTAATTCCAAATTAAATCTTCCAAATAAGGTGATTTCTTAATTTTCCATTCATGTAGTTTTTGTTCGATTTTTCCCGGAATTATGTAAAGTGGCAAACCGTAATGATTCGGAAAAAAATTAAAAGATGCATCGAAACCAATGGATTCAGGATCAACATCTGTTGTAAAATTTTCACAACGGATTAAGTACAAGCCTTTAAACCCAGCTTTAATTGCTTCCTCTCTCCAAACCTCAGTAGTTCGCTTAATATCTGGAAAAAGTTCAGTTCGGTAAACAATAAATACAGGTTTTTCATCTACTGTGATGTAGCGTTTATCTTCGAAAAACTGAAATAGAAAGCGGATATGGTTGATGTCATCTTCTGTAGAGTACTTTTGTTCAAGCAACACATCATTAAACATTCCGTCCCAATTTCTTGTCCAATTTTCATTTGCCCAACAAAGGCAAAAAGGAAAATCAGGTTCTTTGGATTTTAATATTTCTTTAACAGGTGTTTCTAAAACTTGTCGACCATTAAACCAATAGTGGTAATAACAAAAACCAGAAATTCCATGCTCTTGAGCCATTTCAGCTTGTGCTATTCGACTATCTCTGAGACGTAAATCATAGAAACCTAAATCAGCAGGAAGATGAGGTTGATAATGTCCTTCAAATCTAGGTGTTGTTTTAGCAACATTTCTCCATTCGGTAAACCCTTTTCCCCACCATTCATCGTTTTCCGGAATTGGGTGGAATTGCGGTAAGTGTATCGCTAATGCTCGCAGTTTGTTACTCATATCGAACACTTGATTTTTTTCACTACTTCAAGGTGCTTGTTGCTTTGCACGGAATCAGGCTCCAATTTATTTCCTTCAGCCCATTCGTTCCATGCATTGACAAAAAGAACTTGACTTTTGGAATTGGATTTCGAAAGCTTTTCTGTGACTCTAAGTAATTCTTTTTCAAAATATTCTGGATGGTTGTCCTTCATGACAATTCCATTTTTACCTCTTCTTGCTGTATTGTCCCAACCAACGAAAACACAAGGAATTATTTGATCGAAATTTTCAGGTTCAATAATTTGCATGATTTCAACTGCTTCATTGTAATCGAAAATTTTTAATTTCCCATCTAACAATTTGTATTTTTTTAAATTACGTTTTAATCTTCCCCATGAAAATTCGTCCGAATTGGCGTAGGGTAAAATACCTAATTGTGGTCTGAAATTCAAAATGGAATCAAATCCGAAGCTTAATAACTGTTCATTATCCCACAAATGTGAGTTACTTGCTACTAAAAAAGGTTCTTTTAACCCTTTCTCCAGTGCAATACGTTTTATCGTTTCAATTGTTTTGGTTGCATTTGGTAAATCTCCAGGTCTGTAAATCACAAAAACAGGTCTACCATCTACTTTAATATAACGTTCATCTAAAAAGAATTCACACAGATAATTTGCGTGTTCTTCATCATCTTTATCCGAATATTCCTGTTTGATTAATACTTCTTTTTCATCGCCAATCCATCTTCTTGACCATGTCTCATTCGCCCAACAAAAGCAAAAAGGAAAATCAGGTTTTTTAGAATTCAACAAGTCATTAGCCGGTCGTTCAAGTAAACGTTTACCATGAAACCAATAATGATAGTAGCAAAATCCATCTATTCCATATTCTTTAGCCATTTCAGCTTGTTCAATACGGGTTTGTTCTAAACGTAAATCATAAAATCCAAAATCAGAAGGCAGAATTGGTTGTTGATGCCCATTAAACAATGGTTTAGCTTTAGCAACATTTGTCCATTCCGTAAAACCTTCACCCCACCATTCATTATTTTCCTTAATTGGATGAAATTGTGGTAAATAAAGGGCAATGTATCTTAAATCCATTTATTACTTATAGAAATTAAAGATTTTGGATAGTTTTTGAGCTAGCTTGTAAGACTTTGAATTTTCTATTTCAACCAGTCTGTCAGCAAGTTTTTTTGTTTCTTGTAATTCAAACATCAAACCACGTGCTCCCTTAAATTCATTCAGCATATCTGGAACATGTTGAAAAAATGTATGACGTGAAACACCACTTAATGTCTCCGAATTATCAGAAGCAAAAGCCAAATTAAAGTAAGCAATTCCGTATGTATCATCGTTTCCAAATCCTTCTTTTACTTCAGCATAACCACCAGAATAAGATTTGAAACTGGCTTCTTGTGATTTAAATGATGTAATAAATGAACCAATAAGACATCTTTGTGAAAAGAACTCAGAATTCGTAAAGTGCCGTTGAATCAATTGTTGAAACTCTTGCGTAGTTAATTCTTTAACATGATATGGATTGATTGGTTCTCTAACTTTATATGGAACAGTGTCCGGAGTTGACATTATCAATAATCCTCCGGGAACTAAAACCCTTTTTATTTCTGTCAGAAATTCTTCGTGTTCTGTTGTGTGCTCCAATGTTTCAAAAGAGGTAACCACATCAACAGATGCATCTTCCAATGGAATTTTTGAGGCTGAACCAACTTTATATGTTAACTTAGATTCAGAAGCGTATTTCTGATTAGCATGTTTCACAGCTTCATCGCTGATATCTACTCCAGTAACATGGTTTGCTACTTTACTCAAAATATTACTTCCGTAGCCTTCGCCAGAAGCAATGTCTAAAACGCGTTTCCCTTTTACAAATTCACAAGCTAATGCATAACGATGTAGGTGTTCTGCTACACCTAGCACTCCTTCAACGTCAGTTACTAGTCTCTCACCAGTCCATTCTAAATTATCTTCCATTTTTTAAAATTTTGTTGTAGTAGTCATCCCCTCAGACGGAGTTTGACACTCGTCAGAGTCATCCCCCTTAGTCCCCCTTCGAAGGGGGAAATATTAAATTTTATCCCAAATCAATTTTGGTCGAATTACCCCAGGAAAAGTACCTGTATAGTTACCTCTTACCGTTTCACCCGATTGCTTATCTGAAATATTGAATCCAATTTTAGCAACATCATGAAAGTGAACCGTAAAAGGTTTATATGACATAGCGGCAACACCACAATAATGAACTCCTTCTGTTAAGAAATTTTGAGGAAGCCAAACAGTTACACTATAAATTCCTGGAGAAAAAGTTTTTCCTGCATTCAATGTATCATGTGAACTTAATATGTGAACATCTAATTGATTATACAAATTAAAACCACTAATTAAGTCGTTCGTTTCTTTTAACACTTCAAATTTGAAGTTAATTCCTACTTTTTCATCTATTCGAAAGTTTAATTTCGATTGAAAATGTTCGTCTATAACTTGTGCTTCTCTTAATCGAACTAATTCATTACCAGGAGCATTGTTAATATCATACGCTAGATTAGAAACTATTTTTGTTTCAGAGCCAATGTATTTTTGAATTACATCATCTGTCAATCCTTTATATTCAAGAC
>CALPMC020000111.1 GCA_943324565.2 Chitinophaga pinensis
GTTGGAATCAATAAGCGAGTAACTAATTTACAACACCACAATTTATTTTTCGATGAATCTTTAACCATTCACGGCAAAGAAATTTATAAGGACCCAAAATGGCCCACTTCACCTTTGTTTTATTTAAGTGCTCCATCAGTTACTGATCCCAGTGTTGCTCCTGAAGGATGTGAGAATTTATTTTTCTTAATTCCAATAGCGCCAAATCTTAAAGATGATGAAGAAACGCGTGAAAAATACTTTGAAATGTTATTGGAGCGATTGAAAAAAATCACTGGAAACGACATCAAAGACAACATTGTTTACAAAAAAAGCTATTGCATCACCGATTTCAAAAATGATTACCACGCATTTAAAGGAAATGCTTACGGTTTAGCAAATACATTGAAACAAACAGCAATCCTAAAGCCTCAATTGAAAAACAAAAAACTTAAAAATTTCTTTTACACCGGACAGTTAACAGTACCAGGTCCTGGAGTTCCTCCTTCCATCATTTCTGGGGAAGTGGTTGCCAAAGAAATTATAAAAACTAATAAACTTTAACTAGTAACTATGAAACAATTATTCGACGACATCAGTCAGGAAATGAGTGCGTTGACAACAAAACGATACAGTACTTCTTTTTCATTAGGAATTAGTTTTTTGAATAAAGACTTACACAAACCAATTTATTCCATCTATGGATTCGTTCGCTTTGC
Source organism: Chitinophaga pinensis (assembly GCA_943324565.2). Taxonomy (GTDB): domain Bacteria; phylum Bacteroidota; class Bacteroidia; order Flavobacteriales_D; family Crocinitomicaceae; genus UBA952. The sequence continues at coordinate 699 of CALPMC020000111.1, forward strand.
AGATGAGATCGTAGATTCTTTCCACGGTTTTGATAAAGAAACATTACTTGCAGAATTTAAAACAGAAACATATAAATCTATCGCTCAAGGAATTTCTCTGAATCCCATTTTGAATAGTTTTCAGTGGGCAGTAAACAAATACGAGATTCCATTAGAACTGATTGAAACTTTCTTGAATTCAATGGAAATGGATTTAGGAAAACAAATCTATGACAAAGCGACTTATGAAAAATACATTCTTGGTTCAGCTGAGGTTGTTGGCTTGATGTGCTTGAAAGTTTTCGTTAATGGAAACGAAGCTGAGTATGAAAAATTGAAGCCTTCAGCAATGAAATTAGGTTCCGCTTTTCAAAAAATCAATTTCTTACGTGACTTAAAAGCTGATTATCAAGAATTAGGAAGAACGTATTTTCCTGGAATAGATATGCAAGAATTCAATGCAACTGTGAAAAAAGAAATCGAAGCTGACATCGAAAAAGATTTCCGTGCAGGTTATGAAGGAATTTTACAATTACCAAAAGAAGCACGCTTTGGAGTTTATATGGCTTATAAATATTACTTCAAGCTTTTCAAAAAAATCAAAACGAAATCAGCGCATTCTATTTTAACAGAACGCATTCGCATCCCAAATTATAGAAAAGTTCGCATTTTATTTACTTCCTATCTACGACATAACTTAAATTTGCTTTAATATGCAGGAATTTGTAGTTTTAGTAGATAAAAATGATCAAGTAATTGGTCAATTGGAGAAAATGGAAGCGCATGAAAAGGGTTTGCTTCATCGAGCTTTTTCAGTTATGGTTTTTAATTCCAACTGCGAGTTATTACTTCAAAAAAGAGCGTATTCAAAATATCATTCTGGAGGTTTATGGACTAATACAACGTGTAGTCATCCCCGTCCAGGAGAAACAATTTTGGAAGCAGGTTCACGTCGATTGAACGAAGAAATGGGAATGATTTGCGAATTAACACAAGCTTTCAGTTTTATTTACAAAGCTGAATTAGATCAAGGCTTAACCGAATATGAGTTAGACCACGTGATGATTGGTTTTTCGGACGAAACGCCTCACTTAAACCTAGAAGAAGCAAATGCTTTCAAATGGATGTCGATGCCAGATTTGAAGAAGGATATGGTTGAACATCCACAATTTTATACTGCTTGGTTCAAAATATTAATCGAACAACATTTTGACACCATTCAACAACATTTAAAATACGAAATAAGTCAAAGCTAAATTCAACTAGAAATTTAGTTTTCGAGACTAAAACATCCCAATAAAAAAAATATGAAAGTTTGTAGAAGAGTTACATTTAATTCCGCACATCGTCTTTACCGAAAAGATTGGAGCGTCGAGCAAAACAATGCCATTTTTGGAAAATGTAACAATCCAAACTACCACGGTCACAACTACGTTTTAGAAATTTGGATAGAAGGAAAAATCGATCCAGAAACGGGTTATGTAATTGATTTGAAAATTGTAAAAGACTTAGCTAAATATGAAATTGAAGAACGTTTCGATCATCGAAATCTAAACCTAGATTGCGCAGAATTTCAAAACCTAAATCCAACAGCTGAGAACATCGCTGTTGTTTGTTGGAACTTGCTTCGTGCTAAATTAGACACCAAATATGGACTCTCTGTTCGACTTTGGGAAACCGAAAATAACGTAGTTGAATACGCTGGTACTTAACACTTCAAAGCGTTTAGAAATTTTGTCGAAATAAATGCGGTGCTCCTTTTTTTTTGTTACGAATATTTTAATTTTCTCTTCGGTAAAAATTTGAAGGTAAAAAAGTGAAGTTTCATTTGAAAAATCACTTTTTGTTTATTGTAAATTTTAGACGTTATCTTAACAGATTAAAATTTCAACTTGCTATAACTGTTAGTTATCTAAGTAAGTTGACTTGTCCTGAAATAGTAAGTTTCTTGTCAGTTTCTATTGGTTTATAGTCAATTTTCCAAGTGTAAACACCTTGAGGGCATTTCAATCCGCTTCTTCCATAACTTCCATCCCATCTTCCTTTTGCATCATTGCTTTCCCATATTATTTCTCCCCATCTATTGTAGACTGTCAAATTAAAATTGTAAGCATCAAATCCTTTTGTAAAAACAGGACCCCAGGTTTGGTTAAATTCATCCTCATCAGGAGTAAATGTATTCGGAACATAAAATATGGTTTCTTCTATAAATGAAATCACAACTGAAAAAGTACTTGTGCAACCTAACTGAGAACTTGCTGTTAAAGTGGCTAAAATATTAGAATTTATTTCTGAATAGATATGTGAAGGATTTTCTTCAATGGATGTTAGACCGTCACCAAAATCCCATGAATAATCTATTGCACCTATCGAATTATTACTAAAACTAGCAGTTTCAGTACTATTTGTAAACGAGTTTGGACTAACTGTAAAATTAGCTGTAGGAAGCGCCTCTGCACAAATTAAGTCATTTGATGATACTGTTGTTTGACAAGCTCCTAATGAAACAATAAGAGTTATATCAAAGCATCCTGCAGTAGAAAAAACCGAATTTAATGAGGGTCCAGTTCCAATGTTAACTCCATTTGATGACCAACTATAAGTTGCATTTGGAATAGATAGTGTACTTAAAGTTGTACTTAATGGAGCACATCCACTAGTAACACTTGAATTAATTGTAGGATTTGGCCTTGCAGTAATTGTTACGGTTAAATTAGTCGTTGATGCACATTGTCCTAAAGTTGGTGTAAATGTATAATTTGTGCTACCAATTGTGGAAGTATTAACTGAAGCTGGGTTCCAAGTTCCTGAAACTGAAGGTGTGTTCGTAGAATTTAACTGCAAAGTTGGACTTGTAGTATTTTGACAAAGTGGTCCAATCGGATTAAAAGTTGGGTTCACAGTTGGATTCACTAAAATAGTTTGAGTGTAATTAGTGGCACAAACTCCAGCAGTAGGAGTGAATGTATAGGTTTGATTACCAGCTATACTTGTTGATATGGTAGTTGGATTCCAGGTTCCAGTTATTGAATTTAATGAGGTGGTATTCAAAACTCCAGGATTTTGATTTTGACAATATGGTCCTAGGGCTCCAAAAGTGGGGTTAACATTTGGATTGACAGTAACTGAAATATTGCTTGTCGCATTACATCCTGTTACTGTATATAAAAGAGAATAGCTCGTATTGTTACTAGGGCTTACAGAAATACTTGATGTTGTTTGGTTATTTGACCATAAATAATTACCTCCTGTTGGATTTACAGTCGGAGTTATTATTATAGATTGACCTGAACAAATTGTTTGTGGAGTAAACGAAATTGTTGGGTTTAATTTGGTTATGATATTCATTGTAGTATTTGCCGCACACTGATTTGGACTTGGAGTAAAGGTGTAAGTTGCGCTTCCAACTGTAGCAGTACTAATAGTAGTTGGATTCCAAGTCCCAGTTATTCCTGGAGAATTGCTTGATGTAGTTGGTAATGCCGTTGGAGCAGCATTTTGACAGAATGGACCTAATTGTGTAAATGTTGGAGAAATAATTGGATTTACAACAATGTTCATTGTGGCATTTAAAGCACATTGGCTTGTATTTGGAGTAAAGGTATACGTTTGTGTTCCACTTGTAGTAGTTGAAATTGTTGAAGGATTCCAAGTGCCTGTTATTGCAGGGTTGTTAGTAGAATTTGTAGGTAAAGTTGCAGGTGTTTGATTTAAACAATAGGGGCCTAATTGCGAAAAAGTTGTTGTTATTGAAGGGTTAACAGTAATAGTAAAAGTTGCTGCTGTACCCAAGCATGTTCCAGAAACTGGCGTAACAGTTACAGTTCCCGAAATTGGAGTTGAAATGTTGTTTGTTCCTACAAAAGCGGCAATGTTTCCCGTTCCATTTGCACCAAGACCAATTGCTGTATTTGAATTCGACCAGTTATAAGTAGTTGCAGTTCCGGTGAATGTAATAGCTGTTGTGGAATTACCAGCGCAAATTGTTTGAGAAGTAGGAGCTGTGACTGTTGGCACAGGATTTACAGTAACCGTTCCAGTTCCATTCGCTGGAGTACAACTCCCAAGTGAATAAGTAACGGTATATGTAGTAGTTGCAGTAGGAGAAACCGTTATCGTATTAGTTGTACCACCTTGTGACCAAAGATAAGTTCCACCAGCTTGTGATGGAGTAGCTGTTAAAGTAGCGGAACCTCCAGAACAGATAGTGGCTGAGTTCACAGTAACCGTTGGTGCTGGATTTACAGTAACCGTTCCAGTTCCATTCGCTGGAGTACAACTCCCAAGTGAATAAGTAACGGTATAAGTAGTAGTTGCAGTAGGAGAAACCGTTATCGTATTAGTTGTACCACCTTGTGACCAAAGATAAGTTCCACCAGCTTGTGATGGAGTAGCTGTTAAAGTAGCGGAACCTCCAGAACAAATTGTTTCAGAATTAATGGTAACTGTTGGCGCAGGAGTTACAGTAATTGTGAAATTTTGCGCAGTTCCTGGACACGAACCAAAGGATGGTGTAACTGTAATTGTAGAAACATTATTTGTTGTACCAGTATTTGAGCCAATAAAAGAGGCTATATTACCTGTTCCACTTGCTCCTAAACCTGTTGTTGTATTATTATTCGTCCAAGTAAACGTATCTCCGCTAGTTCCTGTAAAATTAATCGCAGTTGTACTTTGTCCAGTACAAATTGTCTGATTTCCCGGATTAGTTACTGTTGCAACAGGATTAACGGTAACTATAAATTGTACTGGAATCCCTGAACAACCAGCAGAAGTTGGTGTAATTGTGTAGGTGGCAGTTCCTGGTGTTGTACCTGAATTGGTTAAGGTTTGGTTAAGAATAAATGTGGAACTTCCACCTGTACCATTTCCTGAGCCATTAGAAGCACCAGAGACACCACTTTGAGCAACAGTCCATGCGTAAGAAGTATTGTTCATTGATGAAGTGAGCGTTAAACCTGTTCCTTGTCCACTACAAATTGTTTGAGGGTTTGGATTGACTGTTACAGCAGGTGAAGCATTAACAGTTACGGTTCTACTTGAATTAACAACAGTTCCACAAGCATCAGTTACAGTTGAGTAAATTGTAAATGTCCCTGAATTTGGAAAACTAAATGTACTACTTGCACCACTTCCATTTGAAGGCGTCATATTACTATTCAAACTCCAATTATAGTTGTAAGACGGGACTCCAAAACTAGACGCGGTACTAGCATTTATTGTTCCTCCTTGACAAATAGTCGTGTTATTTAATGTGATTGGTGTTGCATTCGTATATTCTAAAGTTCTACCAACTATAGTCATTGTCCATGGAGAAAGCGCACCAATACATGTATTACTACAGCCTGTTCCACTGCCATAGCAACGGTGAAAACGCATTGTAAAATTTAAATTTTGAGGAGTGCAACTTGGAGGAGGTAAGCACGCACTTACATCAGTAAACATGGAAATATTGCTTCCTGTGCAATCTCCTGGTCCAAATGGGGGTTGACTACAAAACCAAAAAAGGTTATTTTGTGAAGGGCTACGGCATGTTCCTAATTGATAGGTAACAGCTCCTTCATCCATGTAACATCCGCCTTGTGCTCTGTAATTGAAGCTCCATTGAACATCAGTTACTGTCGCATTTGCAGGTGTTGGAACACTTAAATTATAAGTGCAAAACCCATTAAAACAAGTTAGGTTGTATCCTGAACCAGTAATTGATGTTTGTGCTAATGTATTTGCGCTTGTAACAACAGGGTCGATTATTAACCTATTGTTTTCATTAAGATTTTCATTAATCCAATCCATTGGAATTACAATTCCCATTTTATTTTCATGAATTATGTATTCGGCATTTTGTGATTTCTCTTTTTGTAAACCTTGAGGGTATATTAATGCCATACCAATTTCAAGCGTATTTTCAGAATTAACTTTGTACAATAATTCTCCAACACCTCTCGTGGCATTTGAACTATTTTCAAAAACAAAATAACCAGGTGAAGTTGAATTAAAATCATCCTCAAAAACCAATGCTTCAAATTCAGAGAAATAATTTTTAACAATCACAAAGTTAGATTTTATTGATCCTCTTGAAAATTTCAATTCTAAATCAATGCCTTTGAATATATTTTTTATGTAAATTCCATTTTCTCCAATAGTGTAATCAGACCAATCAGCTGTGGCTATTTCAGAATTAACATTGTTTTTAAACCCTATGAGCTTCCAATTATTGAATTGAACAGTACCAAATGGCGTCTTAATGAAAGCGTTTTTATGTTGTGTATTTAATCCAGTAGGATCTATTTGATTTTCAGCAAAAAACAAGTTTTCATCGATTTTTTTCAAACGCTCATCAATCGTATGCCAATTACCAATTTTATAAAAATTGATTGCTCCGTATGATTTTTGTTGGTAGAAAATTGAAGGGTCAATTGACGAAACAAAATATTTTTCATTTTCCGTTCTTTTGGATAAGTCTTCTACACAATCTGTACAAGGCGCATTAACAAGAGGAATTCCAAATTCAGGGTGTTGGTAAAAATTGGGAGAATTAACTAATTTCCATTTTTCAATCGAGGAGGCTATATTGTTATCTGAGAAAGTACTATAGTTTGAAGCTACATGAGTCATTTCATTTTGTTGGGCAAAGAAAGGACTTAAGAGAATTATAAATACTAACAAAAAAAAGAATTTCATAATCAATGAATTTAGAATTTATTAACGTTTTTTTACAATACAAGTTGCCTTTTAATTATTGTTTGATCAACTCCTCTAATCTTTTTTGTCTCTGCATTGGATTCTCTTTAACTTGTTGTTGCTTAAATAGTTGATATTTTGTCGGTAAAAGTTCTAAAGGCCAAGAGTTATTACTTAAATCCGTATCTGCGGTTTCTAAGAAAGGGTCAAGTCGAAGTGATTTGATTTCTTTTTCTAGGATGAATACTTTTGATACTTTATCTTCATACATTCTCCAAATCTCAGCTGGAATTCTAACCACTTTTTTGGAATCATCTATAAAGGTAAATTCGATTATTAAAGGCATTGGTAATCCTCCAAGATTGCTAAAAGTAACTTCATAAAAATGATTGTTTGAATTTAAGAACTCTAAATCTTTTTGATCTGTTTTTGCAATAAATTCTTGGTATTCTTTTTTATCTAAGGCATCAACAACATATTTGTTTTTTCTTTCTTTTGAGTAAAAGTCATCAATATTTTTATCTTTTTCATTAACGGTTTCTTTAATTGATGCTTTGTTTCGTTCATCTCCAATAAAAGAGTCTTTTTGCGCATCGATTTCTTTTTTGAAAGATTTTTCAACCTCAGGATTTTGAGTGTTAAGTTGGAACCATTTTACTTCGTCAACAGAAATATCAACGTTATCAGTACCATAAAACCAACCTCGCCAAAACCAATCTAAATCTACTGCAGATGCATCTTCCATTGTTCTGAAAAAATCTGCAGGTGTCGGGTGTTTGAATTTCCAACGTTCACAATAAGTTTTAAAAGCGAAGTCAAATAACTCTCGACCCATAATCGTTTCTCTTAGAATATTCAATGCAGTTGCTGGTTTTCCATAGGCATTGTTACCAAATTGAAAAATCGATTCAGAATTGGTCATAATTGGAGAAATCGTCTTTTTGTCTCCACGCATATAGTCAGCAATCATATATGCCGGACCTCTACGAGAAGGATAGCCTCTTTCCCATTCTTGTTCCGTCAAATATTGAACAAATGTATTCAATCCTTCATCCATCCACGACCATTGACGTTCATCAGAATTGATAATCATTGGAAAGAAATTATGTCCTACTTCATGGATAATTACGCCCCACATTCCATATTTTTCTTGTTCAGAATACGTTCCATCTGCTTCAGGACGACCACCATTGAAACAAATCATTGGGTACTCCATTCCAATCCATTTTGAATGTACTGAAATAGCAACAGGGTAGGGGTAATCTACTGTATATTTTGAATAAGTTCTAATAGTATGTGCTACTAATTTCGTTGAATAACGCTCCCATAAAGGATTTCCTTCTTTCGGGTAATACGACATACATAGAACATTTTTCCCTCCTACAACTACGTTTTGTGCATCCCAGATAAATTTTCTAGAACTTGCAAATGCAAAGTCACGAACATTCGTTGCTTTAAAATTCCAAGTTTGCGTTTGTTTTGATTTATCATTTTCAGCTTTTTCAGCTTTTTCAGCTTCAGATTGCGTTACAATTAGTATTGGTGAGTCGGATTTTCGAGCTTGATCCAATCTTTTACGTTGTTCAACTGTTAAAACACTTGATAAATTTTGACATTCACCTGTTGCCCCAAC
>CALPMC020000112.1 GCA_943324565.2 Chitinophaga pinensis
AATTGCAATTAAATGGATGGTATGATTAGTAGAACCTCCTGTTGCTAACAATCCGATGATTCCGTTTACAACTGTTTTTTCATCAAATTGATTTGCTAAAGAATATTCAAAACCTTTTAATGAATTATTTCGAGCAACTTTTACAGCTTCTTCGGTTAAAAGTTCGCGTAATTCTGTCCCAGGATTTACGAAACTTGAACCAGGTAATTGCAAGCCCATAATTTCCATCAACATTTGGTTACTGTTTGCAGTGCCATAAAAAGTACAAGTTCCAGGAGAGTGGTATGAATCCGATTCGCCTTTTAATAATTCAGCACGTCCGATTTTTCCTTCGGCATATTCTTGACGAATTCGAGCTTTTTCATCGTTGCTAATTCCTGAAGGCATTGGTCCACCAGGTACAAAAACAGCAGGTAAATGTCCAAATCGTAAAGCACCCATCATTAATCCGGGAACAATTTTATCGCAAATTCCAAGGTATAATCCAGCATCAAACATATTATGGGTTAAACCAACAACCGCAGAAAGAGCTATCACATCGCGACTAAATAAAGAAAGTTCCATTCCAACTTGACCTTGAGTTACTCCATCACACATTGCTGGAACTCCGGCTGCAACTTGAGCAACAGCTTGATGTTTGATTGCAAAAGCTCTAATTTTATCAGGATAATGTTCGAATGTTTTGTGTGCAGAAAGCATATCGTTATAAGCAGTAATGATTCCAAGATTTGGAGTTTCATTTTCAGCCAATTCACTTTTTTCGTGTGAAGAACAACCTGCAAATGCGTGTGCTAAATTTCCACAATGTAGGTTTTTACGTGTTACGCCTTCTTCATTTGCTGCTTTCATATCAGCTAAATATTCAGCACGGGAAACTTTACTGCGTTCTATAATTCGGTTTGTTATTTCTATAATTCGTTGATTCATAACTTTTTATTTTGTAAAATATACTGTTTCAATTGTGTCTAAAAATTCACTAATCGGATATTTTTTGTCTTTTGCTTCTTCTAAAATTACTTTTTTGTTGTCACCGATAAATAACAAATAAGTATTTTTTGCATTTTTAAGTAAGAAAGTTGAGCACGTAATTCGTCTTTTCGGATGATTAGGTGCATTTGTAATTGCTATTAATTCTGAAGTTGAATTGGCAAGAATGGAGGCTTCATCATTCGGGAAAATGGAAGCTGTATGTCCATCATCGCCCATGCCAAGTAAAACAACCGTCGGATTTTCAAAAACTTTATAACTTTTCTTTACCATTTCAATGTTTAAATTTTCGTCTTCCGAATTAAAAACCATTGGAACAAATGTTGCTTTTTTAGCTTTATTCGTCACTAAGTTATTTATTACCAAGTTCTCATTAGAAAATTCGCTGGTATTGTTCACATAGCGCTCGTCAACTAATCCAATTGTCACTTTTTCCCAATCTAATTCACATTTATTCAATAATTGGAAAAGTGGTTTTGGTGTAGATCCACCAGAAACTAAAAGTGTGGAAATTCCATTTGTTTTAATAGCTTCCTTTAAATTCTCAATTACTTTAGAGCAAAGGGAATCAAACATTTTTTCTTTCGACTCAAATTCTACTATCATTCTCTCCACGTTTTTGTAATCCATGTGGTTCCTTCGTCCATAATTAAATCTCCAGGTCCCCAAGTTCCTGCTTCATATAAAATATTTGCTTGATTATTTGCTTTCCAACTGTTCGTAACACTTTCTATCCAAGTCCAAGCTGTAATCAATTCATCTTGACTCATAAATAGTGTTTGATTTCCACGGATAACGTCTATAATTAAACGCTCGTAAGCTTCTGGAAAACGCTCTTTAAATGAATCTAAATAATCTAATTTCAAAGCAATTGGCTTATAACGGTATCCTCCAGGTCCAGGTATTTTAGTCATTTGAACCAATTCAATTCGCTCCTCAGGCTGCAAACGAATAATTAATTTATTGCTGTTCAGTTTTTCTTTAGAAGGAAAAATATTGTGACGTACTTCTTTGAAATTAATTACGATTTCTGAATAACGTTTACTCATTCTTTTACCAGTTCTCAAATAGAAAGGGACATCTTTCCAGCGCCAGTTATCAACATAGGTTTTTAATGCCACAAACGTTTCAGTTTTAGAGTTGAATTTTTCAATATCTTCTAAATACGATTGAACTTCTTGACCTTTTACAACGCCACGTGTATATTGCCCTTTCACAGAGTCTGTTTGTACTGATTTTCGATTCAATGGGCGCAATGCGCGCAGTACTTTTAATTTTTCATTTCGTACTTCATCAGCTTCCAAAGTGTGAGGAGGTTCCATTGCTACCAAACATAAAAGTTGCAATAAATGATTTTGAACCATATCTAATAATGCACCACTGTTGTCATAGTACGCAGCACGTTTTTCAACTCCAAGACTTTCAGAAACAGTGATTTGGATATTGTCAATGTGCTCCGAATCCCAAGCGCGTTCAAATAAATTATTAGCAAATCGCAATACCATTAAGTTTTGAACCGTCTCTTTTCCTAAATAATGATCAATGCGATAAATTTGATGTTCATTGAAAGCTTTCGTGATATCGTTGTTTATTTTTTTGGAAGATTCTAAACTATTTCCCAAAGGTTTTTCAAGAACAACTTTACTGGATTGATTTACTAAACCTGCTTCTTTTAAGGTTTGAGCAATTGGTCCAAAAGCAGATGAAGGAGTTGAGAAGTAATAGATGTTTTGATAATCTGGAAATTGATTTAAGTAATTTGCTAAATCTTGATATAATGCTACGGACGCATCTGCAGCTTGAATAAGTTTAACTTTTTTTGCAAATGCTAAAATTGAATATTCTGTAGTATGTTCTTCAGCAGTTAATTTCAAAAATCGAATAAGTTCTTCAGAAAATTTAGTTTCCTCAGGTTTATTTCTTGTAATGGCTACAATGTTGTATGGACATAGTAATTGACCATCTTGTTCACGATGAAAAATTGCAGGAAAAATTTTTCTTAACGCCAAATCACCATCGCCACCGAAGACAATAATATTGAAGGATTGAAAGACCTCTGTATGTTTTTTGTGTTTATTTTTATTGTTATTCATCCGTGTTTGTTTGTGTCAAATATACACTAAGTATGAATGTTATCCAAAAAATTGGTTTATTTTAGCAAACAGTTAAAGGTTAATTACTTGATTTTTAAAGGGTCCATCATTAAATTCGTTTTGTTGTTTTAATTTATGTTTGGTTAGTTTATGTGTATTCCTTAGCTCGAACAAACGTATTTGCTCAACTTCCAAATAGAAGTGCAATTATTATCACAGCCGGTAAGAACCTAATTGTAAATTCAATTGTAACCGATACAAATGACTCAAGTAATTTAGATTTTTCCAACATTAATTAGGGAGTTTTGATGTAATTTCAACATCTCAAAAATAAGTTTTACCCAAATTTTCTTCTGTTGAAATTTCTTACATTTGCCTCAACTAAATCTCTAAAAATTGAACTTACTAAAAGAAGATAAAATCAATTACCTCAATATAGGATTGATGGTATTAACAGCTATTGCAGCCTATTTTTTTCCATTTGAGACTTTTCTTTTGGCATACGCATATTTAGGTCCATTACATTATTTGACTGAAATAAGTTGGCTTCACGATCGAAATTATTTTTCCAAAGGGAAATATGACTTTTTTGTTCTGTTAATTGTTGGAGTTTTACTTTCATATGCTGCTTTTGCCAAAGATTTCGGTGTAAGCGTTGAGGTTTATGATTACTTCGTGAAAATGAATTTGTTTGATAAACTGCTTGTTTTCGCATTGTTCAGTTCTATTTTATTTGCTTTGGTAAAAAACCTAATTGTTAAAATAGTTGCAATTCTTTTTCTCTTTGTTTTCGTTTCAGGATGGTTAAGTCCCGAAAATTCAGATGTTAATAGTGGCAGCACAATGATTTTTGCTTTGACATCGCTAGTTCCAACTTTGATACATGTTTACTTGTTTACAGGTTTATTTATGCTTTTTGGAGCTCTAAAATCGAGAAGTAAATCTGGACTTTTGCAAATGGTAGGTTTTGTTTTAGTTCCTGTTTTCTTGGTTTTCTTTACACCTATTGATACTAAGAAAAGTAATTTATCGGAGTTTGGAAAAAATGCCTATTACGCAGATGGCGATGGTTTCTTTAGTACAAATGCATCTATTTTGGACCATTTTAATTTAATAAAGACTCCATTATACACGAACGATGATTTTGTTGCATTTGTAAAGAAAAAGGATATCAAATATGAGTTAGAAAAGAACAATGTCATTACGCAAGCGAACTTGAATTTATTAGTTGATAGTCTTTCTAAAATCCCCAATAAACCTTACTTGATTAATAAACAGCCCTTGAATTCAATTTTTCAAGTTGATAATATTCTATTACTTTTTTTTAATGAAAATGGAATGCTAGATAAATACCAAATGAAACCAATCCCAGTTAAAATATTTACTGGTTTTTCCTTGGAAAGATATGCTTCGATTATTTATAATTCTACTGTAGGCATCATGCTCATGCGTTTTATCGCTTTTGCATACATGTACCATTACTTAAATTGGTTTAGTAAAACAGAAGTTATTCGTTGGCATAAAGTTCCAAAAATTCGTTTTGCTGCAGTGATTGTGCTTTGGTTAGGAGCCAGTCTTTTCTACACTTACGATTATTCTCTTGGATTGAGTATGCTTTTCTTTTTGAGCTTCACGCATGTCTTACTTGAATTTCCATTAAATATTGTTTCCATTGTAGGAATTGGAAAAGAATCTTATTCTATAGCCACCAAAGGTTTTAAGAAAGCAGAGGTTTAAATTGGTAAAACGCAATTAAATTTACCATTTAGCAACTAATTTTTTTTCCTCACGTTTGACTTTAGTTAGACTTATTTAAATTCAAATTAATCAAAATTGAGAAATCTTGTTGTCGTTTTGTTCTACTTTTCAATGCTTTTTTCAAGTAGTACAAAGGCACAATTAATTTCTCCATTTAACACACGCTATTCCACTAACCAAAAGGGAGGAATTCGTTTACTTTCCAACGTTTCGGTAACTTGTAATTCTGGAACATCTTGCACTTCAGCAAAAAGTCAAGTCCCTCCAAACGGAACCAATCAAAATGGAGAGTTCACAATGGATTATCTTGATATTGATGGTGATAATTCTACATTTATGTCTTCGAGTGACAGTATGAATTTGTCAAATTGTAGTGAAGTATTGTGGGCAGGTCTCTATTGGGCTGGAAGAATTAATAATTCTGTTGCGAATTATTCTACTCGAAATAGGGCTAAAATAAAATTAAATTCGGGTTCATATCTAACTTTAACAGCCGACGAATTAATTGATGTTCCAAGTTTATCTACACATCCTAGTTATTACTGTTATAAGAATATTACGAGTATCGTTCAAGGAGCAGGAACAAAAGGTCGATTCACAGTTGCTGATGTTGTTACACAAACTGGTAGTTCAAATTTATGGGGCTCTTGGTCTATTGTTGTGGTTTACAAAAATGTTTTTCAATCCATGCGAAATTTGACCGTTTTCGATGGTTTTGCAAATGTTGGTAGCGGTAATTCTTTGGATATTCCTATATCTGGATTTTTAACACCACTTTCTGGCCCAGTTAGTTTCGAGTTGGGTGTAATTTCCTATGAAGGAGACAGAGGCTCAACTGGAGATCAATTGCAGTTTAATGGAGCTGGAACTTTTGTGAATATTTCTGATGCGTTACATCCAGCCAATGATTTTTTCAATAGTACTGTTTCTTATGATGCGGTAATTACTCCTTTTAGAAACCCAAATTATAATAACACGCTTGCTTTGGATGCTAGTATTTTTATACCTAATAATATAACATTTAATTACCTTGGAAATAATGTAAGTAACGCCACAATTCGGGTTACGACTTCCTCTGAAAATATTATGACACGCGTTGTCACCTCCTCCATCGACATTTTTGAGCCTGACCTTCGTGCTGACGTTCGCATTCGCGACATTAACGGCGGCAATGTTAACCCAGGTGACGTATTGGAATATACGGTTGTCGGAAAAAACATTGGTTCTGATTTATCGATAAATACGTATATGGTCGATACTTTGGATCCACGAACTACTTTTGTTCCTGGTTCAATTACTATTTCTTACGGACCAAATTCTGGAAACAAAACGGATGCTGTTACTGATGATCAGGCTGAATATATTTCGTCATCAAGAGCGATTCGTGCTAGAGTAGGGACGGGTGCAAGCGGCTCTACAGGAGGACAAATGCAATCCTCTGGCACAGGCGCTGACAGTACGGTTTTGAAGTTTCGAGTAACAGTTTTAAACGATTGTCCTGCGTTTTTGTGTAATCCATCCATTTCAAACTCTGCCTATATTTATGGAACTGGAAATATCTCGGGCAATCAATACAATAATGGCGGAGTTTCGGATAGTTACAACAGTCAAGGGTGTCCGCTTACTGCGAGTAATGCCTTGCTGATAAGTGTCGCCTCGTGTCCACCTTTTGCCATTACGAATAACACCGTTTGTATTGGTCAGACTTTAAATCTTGGCGCCACTTCCTCTTCCACGATTGCCACTTATTCGTGGTCAGGACCGAATGGCTTTACCTCCACTTTGAGTAATCCAACAATTAGCAACGTCAGCGCAGCTAGTGCAGGAACCTATACGTTGACGATTGCTTTTCCAAGTTTAGGAGGCTGTAGCATCACCGTTTCCAAAACCATCACGATTCAAAGTCCACCTGTTTTAAACTTAGTGAACCTTACAAACGTCACTTGTTTTGGACTGAACAATGGCTCGATACAAGTTTCGACAACGGGTAATTCACCTTTTTCGTATTCTTGGTCGAACAATGCTACGAGCAACACTATTTCTAATTTAGCACCTAATAATTACACTGTTACAGCAACCGATAATTTAGGCTGTACTGCTACTCAAAGTTATACTATTACGCAACCTACTATACTTACAGCAAGTGCAAGCGTTACTTCCAACTATAACGGCAGAGATATTTCGTGTAACGGCGCAGCAGATGGAAGCGCTTTGGTAACTTTCAGCGGAGGCACAGCACCTTATAGTATTTCTTGGAGCAATAGCGCAACAACCGCCGCCATTTTCAACCTTGGTCCAGGCACTTACACAGCCACCATTACCGACGCAAAAGGTTGTGTTAAAAACGCTTCTGTAACCTTGACGCAGCCAACGGTTGTTGTACTTTCCGATAGCCACGTTGACATCAACTGCTTCGGACAAAGTACAGGTTCAATCGATTTAAGTGTTTCAGGAGGTACGCCTGGTTACTTCTACTCGTGGACGAATACCGCTACAACTGAAGATTTAACAAGCCTTCCCGCAGGAATTTACACCGTAACAGTCAACGATTTAAACAATTGTACCAAAACTAGAACAATCACCCTTACACAACCCGCAGCACCACTTGCTTTGACGATGAGCGTAACGAATGTTGCTTGCTTTGGCAATTCAACAGGAGCTGTTAATCTATCCGTTTCAGGAGGTACAGGACCTTATATCTACTTATGGTCAAACTCAGCAGGTACTCAAGATTTGAGCAACCTTACAGCTGGAAATTATTCTGTTAGTGTTACTGACAACAAAGGCTGTGTTCAAACGCTTTCTACACCTGTAACGCAACCAGCAGGACCTTTGACATCCACACTTTCAGCAACCAATATTGCTTGTTTTGGCAATGCGAGTGGCGCCATAGACCTCACTCCAAGTGGAGGAACACCACCTTACACGTACCTTTGGTCAACTACTGCTTCTTCCCAAGATTTAAGTGGATTAATTCCTGGTATTTACAACGTTAATATCAAGGACGCAAATAATTGTACTACGACCAATTCTGCGACTTTAACACAACCCATTGCAGCCTTAAACGCAACAACCACTTCTGTCAATCCAAGTTGTTTTGGTGCAACGAACGGAAGCGTTGATGTCACCGTCAGCGGCGGAACGGCACCTTATTTTTATGCTTGGTCGAATAGTGCTACCACTCAAGATTTACCAGCCGTTGGTGCAGGAACTTACAATTTAGTCATTACCGATTCACAAGGTTGTACTTTCAACATTCAGCGTACTTTGGGACAACCAACTCCAACTGGAATAGGCTTGAGCTCTACAGCAGTCTTATGTTATGGCGATAGTTCAGGAGCAGTCAATTTGACCGTTTTAGGTGGAACAGCACCTTATACTTATTCGTGGTCAACAAATGCCACAACTCAAAATATCAGTAACCTAATCGCAGGAACTTATTCTGTAACCGTTACCGATGCTCAAAATTGTCAAATCAATGGCAGCACAACAGTTACTCAACCAAGTGCTCCTTTATTCATTTCTGAAACGCATATTGATGCCCTATGTGTTGGTGCACAACAAGGATCTATTGACTTAACGGTAACTGGCGGAACAGGAATTTACAACTACCAATGGACCAATAACGAAACGACAGAGGATGTTGCGAACCTTGTTGCAGGAACTTACGCAGTGACAGTTACGGATGATAACAATTGTCAAGAAACAAGCTCAATTACGATTTTAGACCCATCGAACACAATGGTTTTATCAGAAACGCATACGAATGTTACGTGTTTTGGAGACGACAATGGAACTATTAATTTGAGTGTAACAGGAGGCGCAGGAAATTATACCTATTTATGGAGCAACAATGCTACGACACAAGATATTTCCAATCTTGCTGCTGCTAATTATTTTGTCACCGTCACCGATGGAAACAACTGTCAATCGTTTATTTCAACAATCATTACGACACCATTAGCACCCTTGAGTGTGACAGGATTTAGAACGGATATGCGTTGTTTTGGAGAAGCATCCGGTTCCTTCATGTTAACTACAACTGGCGGAACACAACCTTATGCCTACACGTGGAATACAGGAGCAACGACCGAAGATTTGACTGATTTGGACCAAGGCGATTACAC
>CALPMC020000113.1 GCA_943324565.2 Chitinophaga pinensis
GGCGCTAACTTTTCAAGCAAGTGCAATTATCGTTTCCCATAATCATCCAAGTGGAAATTTAAACCCAAGCTCACAAGATCTAAAATTGACAAAATCCTTAACTGAATTTGGAAAATACATTGATTTACCGTTACTTGACCACATTATATTCACTGATAATGGCTATTTTAGCTTCGCCGAACAAAGTTTATTATAATCATGAAAAAAAAGAAAATCATAACAATTATTGGTGCTCGACCGCAAATCATTAAGTCTTCGGCAATTAGCCGCGCAATTCGAACAAAATTTCAACATGAAATTGAAGAATTGATTGTTCATACAGGGCAACATTATGATGAAAATATGTCGGAAGTGTTTTTTGAAGAAATGCAAATTCCAAAACCGCATTTTAATTTGAATGTTGGAAGCGGAAGCCATGGTGCGCAAACAGCAAAGATGATTGAAGGATTAGAAAGTATCTTTTTGGCTGAAAAACCTGATGCTGTTGTTGTTTATGGTGATACAAATTCAACCATTGCTGGAGGTTTAGCTGCAGCTAAAATTCATATACCAGTGGTTCATATTGAAGCTGGACTTAGAAGCTTTAATAAAGCAATGCCAGAAGAATTAAATCGAATTGCATGTGACCATTTTTCAACATTGTTATTTACACCAACGTCTACAGGACTAGAAAATTTAAAAAAAGAAGGTTTTTCAGCAACCATCAATTCCAAAGCGACAATTGATCTTCCAAATGTTTATCAATGTGGCGATATTATGTTTGATAACAGCATGTATTTCTCTGAAATTTCAGATGAAAAATCGACTATATTACAGATTAATGATTTAGTAAAAGATAACTATGTTTTGTGTACGATACACCGCGATTCAAACACAGACATTGCTGCTAATTTAAACTCTATTTTTAAAGCACTTATTCATATCTCCGAAAGTAAAAATCTAAAAATTGTGCTTCCAATTCATCCTCGAACAAAAGGAAAAATGGAAGCATTATTGGATAGTGATTTGCTTTTAAAAATTAAAGATTCAGCTACTATTTTAATCATACCACCTGCTGGATTTTTGGATATAATAGCACTAGAAAAGAATGCTAGAATTATTATTTCTGATAGTGGTGGCTTACAAAAAGAATCATTTTTCTTTCAAAAACCTTGTGTTATCTTGAGAGAGCAAACTGAATGGATTGAAATCGTTGAAAATGGCAATGCTTTGTTAGCAGGATCTGATTTTCAAAAAATAATTGATTCATTTAATCTACTTTATAACAAAACAAATTACAGCTATCCTGCGTTTTATGGTGATGGCGATGCAGCTTCATTTATCTGCCAAAAAATTGTGGAGGATTTATAATGATACTAGTTTACGTCGATCAAATTACCGAAAGAGTTAAATATACTTTTGATTTCGTTTTTAAAGAAAGAGAAATACCATATTTACTAACGAATGATTTCGTGAAGTTTGATCAGTTTGAGGGTGCGAAATTTAATTACTCTCAACGTTATTTTGAGGAAACTGTGCAAATAAAGCCTGTAAGTTTACTCTTTGATAAAAACATTGAAAATTACGGAATTACAAAGCATAAATTTTTCAATGAAGAATGTTTGTGTTTCAATCAAATTGTTGATCCATTTGCTAGTATATTTTACATTTTATCTCGAATGGAAGAATATACCACAATTAATACAGATAAGTTTGGTCGTTTTGAAGGGAAAAACAGTGTTCTTTATCGTTTTGCTTGGAATGAAAAAGTTGTTTGTGATCGATGGGCTATAGATGTTGTTGACTTTTTATGTTCTAAAGGGATAGAAATTGAAAAACAAAAGGAACCAACCTATTCGATTCTACCAACCTTTGATATTGACAATGCTTTTGCCTATAAAAATAAAGGTATAATCCGAACAACTTTTGCAACTTTAAAAGATATTTTATTGGGAAGAAGTAGAAGGATTTTGGAGCGTCAACGCGTACAAATAGGATTGATGAAGGATCCGTATGACACTTTTGATGTTATTGAAAAATTAAATAAAGGACTAGAAGTTAGGGTTTTTTGGTTGTTAGGCGATTTTTCTAAGTTTGACCGAAACATTTCTTTTAGAAACTCAAAACAACGTAAGCTAATCAAGCAATTAAGCAATGAACTAACAATTGGAATTCATCCAAGTTTTAAATCAAATGAGTCCGATTTTCACTTGTTTTCAGAAATAAATAGATTAGAAGAAATTGTTGACAAGCGAATTTTTTGTAGTCGGCAACATTTTCTTTTTTTGAAAATCCCCTTTACTTATCAAACTTTAATTGGGCAAGAAATTACGGATGATTTCACTATGGGATTTGCTGACATCGTTGGTTTTAGAATGGGCACATCACGTCCAACAAAGTGGTTTGATCTTTCAAAAAATTGTATTACTGAGTTAACGATTCATCCTTTTGCATTTATGGATGGAACATTAAATGAGTACTTGAAATTGAAACCAGATGATGCAAAACAAAAGATTTCAGCATTGTTTTCAGAAGTTAAAAATTACGGTGGCGAATTTTCATTTATTTGGCACAATGAAACAATTGGAGATTATCGCACTTGGAAAGGATGGAAAGCTGTTTTTGAGTGGAGTATTAGTTTAAATTGAAAAATTATTGAGATTATAAATTGAGAAAAATTGAAAAATAATGACATAAAAAAAGTCGACCGAAGCCGACTTTTAAAAATCAAAAAAGAGAATTAATTCGCTTTCATCATTTTTTCCATTTCTTTGTAAGAATCACAAGCTTTAAGTTCTTCTTCCATTTTCTTTTTCTCGTCTTCTGATTTACCTTCACCTAATTTTTCACATTTCTTGAAATCTTCTTCATATTTCTTTTGAATAGCTTCAATTTTAGTAAAATCTCCTTTTACTTCTTTCATTTCTTTAGACATTTCTAACATTGTGTCTGCACAGTTACAAACATCAGAACCACCACAAGAAGCAAGTACAAGTGATAAAGCAGCAAAGCTTAAAATAATTTTTTTCATAAATAAGTTTTTTTCAAATTGTTCGCTAAGATAAAACTATTTTTTTATTTCCAATTAAAAATCGTACGAAATACCTATCTGTAAACCAATTGACTTATACCGGTTTCTAATAACATCAGTGTAAACTACTTCTTTAATGGTGGCTCTATAAAGTGGAATCAAAGAAAATTTAAACTGACTTTCTGAGAGAAAGAAAAATTCACAACCAAGTTGATAGTTAGCTAGATATTGCTTCGATTCCGCTTGAGCAATAGAGTTTAAATCGGGTTGTAAATAATTCCCAGATCTATTAAATCCATACCCCAACATGACTCCAGCAAAAGGATTTATCCCAAATTTACCCCATGTTTTTGCGTATCCTATATTTATTGGAACATTCAAATAACTATAACGATTTATACCTGAAATCGAATTGTAACTGTATTTAATTTGTTCTCCCCATTGGAAATAATCCAACCCTGTTTGTACACTAATCCCATTAGTAATCCATTTCATTCTGAGTGAAAAATCCCAACTTGAAGTCGATATTTCTTCTCGATCACGTGTTTCCCTGTACTCAGTAAGGGTCGTTGTAATCACACTATTTTCAAGTTCTTTTGGAATCGAAAATGAAGAAGTAATTCCGCTAACTCCAAAGAATAAACCTATTTCTTTTTGAATTGATGGTTTCTTTTTCTCTTTAACAAGCTCAACTTTTTCTACTGTTTGATTTGTGAGAACTGAATCTATCGTTTTCGCTGAATCAACAATTTGTATTACTTCATTTTTAACTGTAGAATCGACGTTTTTAATTTCATTAACTGCAGTTGATTTTGAGTCCTCAATTTTTGATTTAATTTTTCCTTGATCAATTGAAACATCGTTAACTTTTAGTTTCGAATTGGTATTTGATTTTGTTTCAATAGTACTTTGAGTAGATTCCGTTTTTTTACTTTTCTCAGTTATGACTTCATTTTTCACTTCATTATTAATCTTTTGATTTTTAGTTGAATATACATTAGAACTTGCTATTTTATTTTGTGATTCTTTTGTTGCTGAATTTGCTGCTTTATTCGTTTCGGTAGATTTTACTTTTACAACGTAAGCTTTCTTCGTTAAATTTGGATTTTCATTTGTAGAATTGAATAGCAATGTAGCTCCCCAAGTAAAAAGAGAAAGGGAAAACACGCTAACAATCCACCAAAAAGCGACAGGTTTTCTACGTTTTTTTTCTAAAGCATCTAAGCGAGAATTTAGGTCAGATAGAAAAAAACTTGGAATTTCCTCATTCAAATTAACCTTTGATGCGTCGAGGAAAAATTGATCTATTTCATTATCTTGTTTCATGTTCCAATTCTAATTTTAATAATTCTTTTAATTTTTTTCGAGCCATTTTGGTATGCCATTTCGATGTTTGTTCTGAAATCCCCAATTGTTCTCCAATTTCTTTGTGTGAGTAACCATCAATTGCAAAAAGGTTAAAAACAACACGAGTAGATTCAGGCAGTTCCAATATTATTCTTTGTAGAAACGCATCGTTTATTTCATATTCGGTACTAGATACTACTGCATCATTCGATTCAATTAATGCATCATGTTGAAAAAGAGTATTGTATTTTTTATTTCTGCGATAATCATCAATTACTTCATTCGTCATGATTCGTTTAATCCAACTGAAGAAATAAGCATCTTTGTATTTATCTAAGTTTTGAATTATTTTAATGAAAGCGTTATTCACTAACGTAACATGGTCTTCATCGTTTGTTCGATAACGTCTTGCAATAGCTACTAAAATTGGAAAACATAATTTGTACAATTCCAGTTGCGACTTACGATCGTAATTAAAAGCTTTGTTAAGTAAGTCAGCACTCGGTTCCTTCATCGCGAATAGATTACACTAAATTAACGTATAAATTTCGT
Source organism: Chitinophaga pinensis (assembly GCA_943324565.2). Lineage (GTDB taxonomy): Bacteria > Bacteroidota > Bacteroidia > Flavobacteriales_D > Crocinitomicaceae > UBA952. The sequence continues at coordinate 4,910 of CALPMC020000113.1, forward strand.
CTAAGGAGGTGCATGAATTACTGAAATTCAAATTGATCTCCAGAAGTTTATTTATTCTTATGCACATCGCAACATTCCATACTCGGTTGCACATGCGAGTTTTCCATTTTTACTTTTGGACTGATGAAAGGAATTCCTAAATTTAAGCCACGAGCTATGGTAAGTAAAGCGGCAATTGTTATAAAATAGGGTAGGAGCTTGTTGAGGTTGGATTTGTATTTCGCATTGATACTTTGCATAAAGTAGGCAAAAATGAGCATCACAGGAATTGTACCTAATCCGAAGAAAGTCATTGATAAAATGGAGGTAACTAAATCTCCTGTGCTTAGGGCATTCATTAGTCCAACATACACCATTCCGCAAGGAAGCAAGCCATTCAGCATACCGAAGAAAAAAGGACTAAAACTCGTTTTATTTTGATTGAGTTTCGAAAAATTGGTTGAGATAAAAAGTCCGATTCTATTTGAAAATTGCTCCAAGAAAAAAAGTTCTTTGAAAAAAGGGCTCCAAGCAAACAGTAACATCAGCATTCCTAAAATGATACTGATAACTTGGATGGAAACGAAAAGATTTATACTTACACCGATTAGTCCAACAATCAAACCTAAAATAGAATAGGTTAAAATTCGACCAATATTATAGATTAAAACTCCAAAGAAAATGGTGAATTTGTTTTTTCTATTGACAGGAATTATTAATGTTAGCGGTCCACACATCCCAATACAATGGAGATTTGAGGTTAACCCAATGATTAATCCTGTCAATAAAACACTTATCATTCAACGATTAGTTCTTCAACCTGTTCGTATTTTTTACCATCAATTTGATAGGTAATCGTCATATCGTAGTTGCCTTTTTCTAAGAATTTAACAGGAACAGTTGCAGGCGTTGTGCCAATTTTAACTTCCCGGTCAAGTGATTTGTCATTCGGACGTGTGAAACTAATCATAACGTTGGAAGCAACTCTATTTTCTTTAAAAACAATCGATAACAATTTATTTTCAACCTTTACAATTGCTGGATTTTTTATATCCATTGCCAATTGCCGCGCATTTATATTTTGTTGAAAATTTTTGTCTTTAAGATAGTAATCTTCTGTTGTTAATTCTGAACCTTTGGAGCTCAAAACCACTACTAAAGAGAGGATGAATACCATAAAAAGTACCATTCCAGCGATTATTCCATTTCTAAATCTCATAGCTTTTTTTATAAAAGTGGACCAATGAATTTTGTTTTTATGGTTTCAATGAGTTTGCCATTGCCATAAACTTCAATTTCAATTTTCTTCAATCCGTTGTCTAATTTACCATTTCTAACTTTAACCAAGATGCGTTCTCTCACTTGTTTTTCGCCTTTAAGTAAAATCGTTTTTGCAACTTGTTCTACTGACACATTTGGATCGTTCGATTTGAACTTAATTTTGAAATCATTTCTTGTTTTGTTCAATAAGTTTACTTCATAAATATTACTTATTGTTCCATCATCCATCACTTGGTAAGTTGTTCCACGTTGACGAATAATATCGGTTTCAAAATCTTTACGAGTAAATAATAAAACACTTAACGCGATAATCAAACCAGCAAGAAGTACTGTGTAAGAAATTACTCTTCTTGTCCAGATAAAAGGTGTTCTATCTTTAATTCCATTTTCAGAAACAAAACGAATCAACCCTTTTTCTAATCCAACTGATTCCATCATATGGTCGCAAGAATCGATACAAGCAGTACAGTTTACACATTCTAATTGCGTTCCGTTACGAATATCAATTCCAGTAGGGCAGACGTGTACGCATTGATGACAGTCGATACAATCCCCTTTTGAAGCTTCTTTTCGATCTTCGCCTTTTCTGAATTTTGCACGGCCTTCACCGCGTACGGAGTCATAAGCAACAACCATTGAATTTTTATCGAGTAAAACTCCTTGAAGTCGACCGTAAGGACAAATTGTCGTACAAACTTGTTCTCTTAAAAAGGCAAAAACACCATAGAAAACACTTGTAAAAATTACGATTGCAATTAATCCACCGATGTGTTCAGCGGGATTTGAAATTTGAATTTTCCAAAGTTCTTCTGAACCAATGATATAAGCCAAGAAAGTGTTGGCAATTAAGAACGAAATAATCCAGAAAATTAAATGTTTAGAAACACGTTTAAAGATTTTCTCTTTCGTCCAAGGCGCTTTATCAAGTTTTTTTTGTTCTGTCCAATCTCCATCGATCCAGTACTCGATTCTACGAAATACCATTTCCATAAAGATGGTTTGAGGGCAAACCCAGCCGCAGAATAATCGTCCGAAAATGATGGTGAACAGAATAACGAAAACCACACCTACGATAATCATTAGCGCGAACAAATACATGTCCTGCGGCCAGAATACTTTGCCCAAGATGACGAATTTTCTTTCAATGATATTGAAAAGAAGCATCGGCTCACCAGCAATCCTAATATGTGGCGCTCCGAAAAGAAGCGCCATTAAAAAGTAACTTACTATTTTCCGTTTATTGTAATAGGATCCTTTTGGTTTTTTAGGAAAAATCCAAACTCGTTTCCCTTTCTCATCAACCGTCGCAATGCGGTCTCTGAATTCTTCGTCTTGCACACTCATTTTACAATAAATTTAATCCTCACCAATCACCCGCTCGTACCTCAAAAGGAGGCACACTTTTTTAATTTAATTCTCTTATTTTTCAATAATATCTCCTTGTGGTTCTTTTCCTTTTACACTAGGTAATGAAAGTACATAAGAAGCAACTTGTTGTATTTGAATAGGGTTCAATTTTGATGCATGTTCAGGCATACCAGCTGGTCGTCCTTTTTTCACACTATAGAAAATATCTTTAACATCATATCCATAAACCCAATTTTTATCTGTCAAGTTTGGACCAACGTCACCTTCACCTTTTGATTTGTGGCAAATAGTACAGTTGTTGTCAAAGATTGTTTTTCCAGTAGCTAAGTCTGATTTTTCTGTCATCAAAGTAACGTTTGTTTCATCCACATTCATTGACATTTTAGAAAGATAAGCGTCGATTTCTTTTTGTGCTTGATCCATTTCTTTTTCGTAAGCTTTAATCTGTAAATCAGATACTCCAAGAACGTGATAGTTGATTAAGTAAACGAAAGCAAAGATGATACATGCAACGAATCCCCAAACCCACCAAGGTGGTAGATTATTATCTAATTCTTGGATACCATCGTATTCGTGATCCAACAAGATTTTATGTTCTTCTTCGATTGGAACAGCATCTGTCAAAATAGCATTGATTTTAGTGAAAGTTTCAGCTACAATTGGTTGCTCAGTAGTTAATTCGGCTTCTTTTTTGGTCATTGCAACCATCTGATTGAATAAATTCCTCAAGTAAACTACAACAAACAGTAATACAATGTTGATTGTCAATAAACCATATAAATCCATGTTTTCAACCAACAACCAAGGACCGTCTTTTTCTCCTTCACCAGCTCTGATGAATGTTAAAGCCGAAGCATTAAATGAAGAAAATAAAGCACCAACGGTAAGTATAATGGCAATTATTGCTGTATTTGATTTTTCAGCTACTTTTTGTTTGAAGTAATCAGATTTCACAAACACAATGATTGAACCTGAAAGCACGATAATTACAACTACTAAAATTACAGTTAAGAACAACAACCAATTAAAAACTGTTAAATTGTATTTGTAATCAACTTTTACAACTTCTGAAGTTACAGCTGTTGAATCTGTAACTGTTGGACCTGATACTACTGGCGGGTTCTCAATATATTCAAAAATTGCATCAACTTCTGCATTTGTTACTGTTTGTGCAGGCATTGCTGTTGGACTATAGCCAGAAATGTCTTTTGCAAGTTGACTTTTCCCTGAAGCAATTAAAGCTGTAGAATTACTAATCCAAGCGTACAAATTTTCACCTTCTCCAGCATCAGCCCATTTTTGTTTAACGCCTTTTAATTTAGGTCCAGTTGAATTTTTGTCGATTTGGTGGCACGTATTACAACGTGATTTA
>CALPMC020000114.1 GCA_943324565.2 Chitinophaga pinensis
TAGCCCCATTGGTCCATTTCAGCGTCGGCGATACCTAAATCTTTCAATTCTTCTACTAAAACTTTAGCTAAATCTTTTTGCTTCATGGATGAAGGAAACGATTCAGAATTTGGATCGGCAGTGGTATCAATTTGAACGTATTTTAAGAAACGATTCTCAACAGAATATTGGTAGGACATAAATTTGATTTTTTCAAAAGTAAAAAGAAATAACAATTGATAAACCTTTTTATCTATGACGCCCTTTTTACAGTTAGATTATTATTAATTTTATTAAAATATTCGGAAATATGCACTTTAAAATCCTATTTGTTTTTATTTGTATTACAATCTTTTCACATAGTCAAGCGGTAAGAATTGGGAAATATGTAGTTTCAACAGAGGACTTAAATGTCACTCGATTTAATAATGGAGATGAAATACCACTTTTTAAAAGTGAGGAAGAAGCAATAAAATATTCAAAAGAAGGAAAACCTGCGTGCATTAAAGTTGGTAATTCCATTTGGTACAATTGGTATGCTGCCAATGACAAACGAGGAATTGCTCCTAGTGGCTGGTATTTGCCAGAATGGAGACAGTTTGATGCTTACGGTGAAACTGTTCGAATTCATTACATCAAAAGTGGATTTAGAAAAAATAAATTTCCAGGGATGCCAACCAGTAAATATAACGGGATTGATATCTACAATTGGTGGGTTGGAGGGGAAATGAAAGAATTTGCAGACCCTATAATTCAAATATGGACAAATCGTTCAAGTACTAATATAATGCATGTTAAGAAAGAGGAGTTTTACCCTGTGCGTTTATTCGCGAAAGACCCTGAACTCGTTTTTGCACCTCTTTACTTTACACAGGAAAAAGAATTCAAAATAGATGTTGATTCGCTTGATTGGAATATTAGGATTGAATCGCAAGATTGTGATTGGGGAAATGAGGTAAATGATTGTTTTGGACAAGCAAAAATTTATTTAACTAACAAAAAGGATAAATCTAAAATTTATACTATTCATGTTGATGATTTTAATTTTTCCTGGGATAAAAAGGACAAGATAATTTCGAATCTTGGATTAGTTTTTGATGACTTTAATTTTGATGGACAAAATGATTTTGGTTACGGCTTTGATGGTGATATGTTTGATGGTCTGTTACCAAAAGTTTACTTAATGTCTCAAGATGGAATACGATTTGAATATAACAAGGAATTTAATAAATTGATTTTAGGTGGAGAATATTCCTGGTATGATTTATCAAAACGAACGTTTGATTTTGTATCTACCATTGGAATAGGAAATGAACATGCAATGACCTACTATTTATGCCCTAAAGATTCATTAAAAAAATTCAACAATTACCTATTAGCGGAAGAACTCCAAGGGTACAAAATAAATTATCCGAATGTCTACCTAGTAAAGTACTACAATAAGTCAGACTCCGAAGTTGAAAAGTTTGATTTTTTTAATCACGTTCCTTTCACAAAAAAAACATTGACTGAAATTGAAAAAGGTGAATTTGACGAATCATACATTTTTAATTTTGAAAATAGTACGATTTACAATCGAGTTGATAAAATTGACTCTGCTACTTTTTACAAAGCGTATGAAAATGTGGTTCCGAACCCCTTTTTGCTTAAAGATAAGGCGACGCTGTCAGAGTTAAAACTTATTAAAAAGAACAAATCTTCTGTTTCTAAAAAAAGAGATAAGCTAACAATTCATTGCTCCGAAGGTCAAATAAGAAGCTTTGATTCAGGAGAAGAAGCAGCATTTAATTATCGGTTTTATGGCGAAACAGAAAATCAAAACCATTGGCTTCTCAGTTTTTCAGAAAATGGTTCTTGTGCAAGTGGCAGAGTGCTTATGATTAATAAGAAAACATGTTCGATGGACACAATTTATGGCTTTCCAAGATATTCTCCAGATGGAAAACTTGCAGTAATCGGCGAATACTTTGAAGAGGAGGGTGCTTTTGGTTTTTTAGAGCTTTACAAACTAAAAAATGATAAACTAACGGAAGTCGCTAGCATCTCAATGGATGATTTAGAATATTCCTTTGCTCCTTATGAACTATTTTGGGTAGATAATAAAACCTTATATGTTAAGAAACTAAAAACAAAGGGTTTTGGGGAGAATGATTATTACTTTGAATATGGGAAAATCACGATTGATTATTTCAATAAATTGAAATAATTCCATCCTATTTGATAAAAAATCATGCTTTTTGCTTAATTAATTTAGCGATTATTGATTTTAATGCTGAATGAGATTGTTGTGTTAAATGGTAAACGATTAAAATCGTTATTAGGTTTTTTGCTCCTTCATAGGTTCGGGTTTAAACCCGAACCTATGAAGAATTATATTCATCAACCATTTTAATGGTTTACATTTTATTACCCAAAAAATTGTTTTAATTTTACCAAACCCAATCGAGGGAAATTTATTGGAAATAAAATTAGCGTTTGCTAAACAACCTGTGTCTGAAAAGTCGAAAATTCAAAATCTACAGGGAAGTTAAAGTGAAACGCTCATGTTACGGCGTGGGCGTTGCTTTACTTTGTAGGTTAGGGTTTCGACTCCCTCAGACACGAGTAATTTGCAACTGTTCCACGCTTCTTTTTTTGTGTATAACTCACTGTGGGACGAGTGAACCAAAACCAAAAAAAATGAAATTTTTAAAAACTTTAGCACAAAGAAATCTATGTATAATTCTTTTCTTACTATGTGGATTTAGCTCTTTTGGGCAAGACACTTTACTTTTAAAAGGAAATAACAAAAAAATAATCACAACGGTAGAGCTAAATCCCAACTTTATTATTTGTGTAGATTATCCAAATGGAAATAAAGCGTTCAAATTTTCAACGAATGAAATTTTAGAAATAAAATTTAATACAGGTGAAGTTTATAAGAACGGAAATTTTTCAAAAGAAATTATTGATGTTTCAAACAATATTAATCCGCCTAATGAATCAGACATTATTTACTTTAGAAATGGGAACATTATAAGTTCAGTCATTACTGAAATTTCAACTCAAGAAATAAGATACAAAAGGCAAAATTATTTAGATGGGCCAGCATTTATCACATCTAAATCAGATATTATCATGGTAAAATACAAAAATGGAGACCGAGAGTTAATGCCTGAAATTGAAAAAAAAGCAGAAGTAATTCCTGAAGGAGAAATTGCCTTTCAAGCTCGGAAAGATGCAAATGATAACTATTCAAAAGCAAGTGCATTTTTTACTGGATTACCAATAATTGCATTAATTCCGGCTGCAATTATTTCTTCCAATGAACCTAAAGAATCTAATTTAAATTATCCAAACCCAACTAAGTATAATAAAAGCATTCAGTACCAAAACGAATATCGAAAGGAAGCACATAAAATCAAAAAAAGAAATGTTTGGGGAGGTTATGGAGTTGGTGTTTTATTTAACACTTTAGTTGCATTAATAATTATTTATAGATAACAGCTAAAATCATTTGATTTTAATAATGATGCACGAAATCAATTTTATGTTAAGAAAATATTAGAGAATAAATTTATAATGGTGGAAAATTATCACATCAAAATAGAACGTAATTCCTGTAACTCCAGCACTTTTTCGGCATTTCCGATTTGTTGGAACGAAGCGATGAGGTTTGAAAACATTCGCTTCATGATAGTGGAATTGGAGCACGGTTCAAAAAACTCGCGATTATAGGATAGTTTATTCTCGTTCAGAAAATCTTTTATTTCGTTGGTGTCGAAAATTACTCCTTTTGAAAAAGCGTTGATGTAAAACAAAACGCCAAATTCATTTTGCTCATTGATCATAAAACTCGAACGCTTTTCGTCCATATAAGCTAATACAAAATGATTCGGAAGATTTACTCCATAAACAGGCATATCTAACGATTGAGCAACAACACTGTAAATCAAACACAAACTCAAGGGATTTCCTTTTTTGGATTCTAGAACGGTATTGATGTATGAATTAACAGGTGAATTGAATGTTTTTGTATCGCCGTGAAATCCTTGAACTCCGAAGAAAACTCGGTTGAATATCTTTACTTGCTCAAAAGCAGTTTGATTGTTATTGAGTTCTAACCAAACATCACGTCGAATCGCTTGAATTGCATTTCTAACAAAATCTTCATCTAAATCTGGGTACTGATAACGAGCAACAATTAAGGCTCCTTCTAATAAATCTTTATCTGAAGAATCTGCCCAAGCTTGCACTTGACTTTTGGTTTCTTCAAATTTTATTTCGTGAATGATTTTCTCTACACGCGATTGAAACAACATGCCGTAATAACTGCTACCCCACGAATTTTCTAAATAAGGAATTGCTTCATTTCCATATTGTTTGAGTTGGTCGCGCACGTGTTCGTAGATGTTGTCATCAGGATCATCAATCAATTGAACCAATGCTTTAATAGAAGTATTTGCAATTATCACATTACAAATGTATTTCATAGCGATTGAGCTTTCAATTCAAATTAAATTCTTTATCAATGACAAAATGTTAATTCAACTGTAACCTTAAAGATTTTTTGCCGTTAAAAAGAGTCAGAATCTAAATTAACTTTGCTACAGGTTGGTTTATTAAAAGAGGCTTTCGGGCCTCTTTTTTTATTTTAATTTTTAGTTGAACTGTAAAATAAATGCATCAAAACAAAATGAGGTAAACTAATGCAAGCAATAAATACGAAGAAATTTGCCCAAAATGCGTTTAAATTAGACGTGTCACGGACAAAAGAAGCGATGACAATAAATAGAACGAGCGCACCTAAAGTAAAAGCTGCTGATTTTTTATATAGCTGTGAAGCGTTCATGTTTAGTCCTTTTTGAAGATGAATCCAAGCATTGTAGCTGTGTTGTAAAATAAAATAAAGTCCAAAAGCCAAAGTCAATGGCACTAAAATTCCGACTGCCAAAAGTAGAAGTAAGCCTATAAATTCTTTCTTTTTTGAAATCATACCTTGTACTAAAATGTAGCTAAAGGATGCAATGGAAATTACTAAATACCAACTCGGAGCATTTATTTCGTAGAAAAATGAAGAGGATTCTTTGTTTATGAATGAAATGGTGAGAAGTGATTCTTCAAAATGTGTTGCGATTATAAAAATCAAAATATTAAACCCAAGCATAAAAGCTTTAAAATAAGCAAGGATGGTTTTTACAGACTCATTGGTATGTATTAATTCTGATTCTCCAAAATGAAAAGAAGAATAAATCACAAAAGCCAAAAGTGAAATCATTGGTGCAACTTGCCATAGTAAAAGATATAAAGCAATTACTATTAAGTATTTAAAAATGAAGTTTAAAATAGGAGTATTACTTCTTTTAGATAATAAATGATCCAAAGCGCCGTGGGGAATTCCAATCCACATTAAGCCAATAAACAGAACAAGATAATTGAAATATTGCGCTATATGGTAATTTACAAAAGCTAAAACACAATAAAAAATAACAATTATCACAGCGAAAAAATAACGCAACAATTTTTTGTTTTTTAGATGTAAGAGCAATGCCTTTATAAATGGTTTAATTGGGAGTGACATGAAAATTTTGATTTCTTCAAGTAAAGAGGACTTTTCATCCAGAAATGAAAAAATCGTAAGAATTGGACGTTTATAAAACAAACGAGTAAAGATTTCTTTTCCATAAGATGGCCAAAGCAATAAAATCATCAAAAGCAATCTGTCATAGAATTTAAAACGTTCCTTCGTAACAAGGGCAATTTTATTGAATTTCCTTAAGTTATCTGATTCAATTCGTTGCGTAACTAATTGAGCAAACACAAACATTTTTTTAAAACCATAGCCCGTACTAGGTTTAATTAAATTGGCTCGAGCGCCTGTATTTAATATGCCTTCTTGTTGATTTAAAGGATTTAAGAAAGTAGTCATTGGAATGCAGCCAATTTCTTCTCCTAATTTTTCAAATTCACCAAATTCCTTGTTGATGAATTCATCTAAAATAGTTGCAGCGTAAGATAATTCAATTTTTTCAGCACCAAATCGAGTCATTTCAACCAATGCTTCATTTGATGAAAAAGGTATCACATACATGAATTGCGTGAAATCATTTTGATCAATATTGAAATTCATCATGTCAAAAGTGTCTTTCTGAAAAACATCATTTACGCATCTTATGTGCCATCCCAAAAATGATTGGTGAAGATAAATCTCGTCTTTTGGAATTAAATTCAGAAAAGGTCTACTATCAAAAATGTAATTAGAATTATAAACTTTAGTTCCAGAATGAAGCGTGTTTATCTTGTTTTTAGAAGTTATTTCTTCTACAGAATTTCGGAGAATTTCAATTTTTGCTTCGTTTAGAATCTCAAGTGTAAAATTGTATAAATCGATACTTCTTATGTAATGATAAGGGCAATTTTCAATATTCTCTGCTCTCGTTTTATTTACTTGAATAGCATTAAAACTTCGAGAAATGATAGTCTTAAGTTCAACTGCAATCGCGTCTTTTGGATTTGCCCAAAAGCAATATGTTTTATCATTATTTGTTTTGCCATCTGGTTCAAAAACAGCGATTTTTTTATTTTTAGTAAGTCCTTTCTGAATAAGTGAAATTAAGATAAGACTATTGCTTGCTCCCAAACCGATAAAAACAAAGTCGTATATTTTATTTCGTTCTTCTTGATTCATAACAATTCATTTGATTTAGGAGATTTATACAAAAAAAATAGAGGCATCATCTTTATGAAATGTGCCTCTACTTCTAACCTTAAAAAATTTAGATTAATCCTCGCTTCGACTTAAAGCATAGATAACTAAACCAAATCCAATTTTGTTGATAGCATCAGCTACGTTGTAAACGATATCCATAGCTTTTAATGCTGCTGCAGTATCAGCTACTGGCTGCCATCCGAATAATCCACCTGGAGTTCCCAAGATATAACCTAAAGGATAAATTGCCCAACCAACTAAAACAAACCAAGCCAAAATACGTGTTGCTTTCGCAACTTGTGGTCCAGCAGTTTGAGCCAGTTTAGAAACTTCACCAAACCAAACGATGTAAACAATATAAAAGTAAGCTGCCCCTGAAAGAACACCCCATAAAACGCTGCCGTTTCTATCAAGCACCTCTCCAATATATCCTGTCAACAACATAATTAGCGACGCTGCGATTAATTTCCACAACAAGCCAATTTTAGCTCCAGCTTTTTTGGTAATTAAATAGAATTCTACGCACATCAACGGCACTGTTAGAATCCAATCCACATAACGGAAAAAAGTTGGTGACTCTCCTGTTTCTAGGTTGTACCCTCTCATGTAGTAGTAATGTACTGCTGCAATAAAGGTAATAATACCAGAAACCAAAACAGAAGTTCTCCATTTTTTGTCTGTGTTTCCTAATTCAAAAAAGAAGAAAACTGATGCGGCCATCATGGCCATCGTTCCGATGAAGAACGTAAATGCAACATAATTGTCGCTTGCAATCTTTAAATGTTCCATAATAAATAGTTTAAATTTCCTACTCTAAAGGCTTTTCGGAATCCGCCGTATTTCATTGAAAAACAGCATATTATTTTTTTGTTTAAGTTTTAATAATAAAAATTAAACAAATAAGGGTTAGCCCTTAAAATTTCAAGTGTAAATTGATTGTTACTAGGAGACTATTTTTTGTTTAACCCAAAAGTTGCATTTGTCGCTTGAATTCAGCCTTTTTTAACTCCGAATTTTTATTAATCTGACCAAAGTCATAATTCAAGCCTATAAATAAACATACATTTGCCTTTCAATTTCTAACTATGAAATAAGCCATAATAAAATTCGTTACAATGAAGGAAGAATTTAACTGGCGTTTAACTTCGTTGCTGCTAACGCGGTCCATATGACCATTGAAAAAAAATTTAACACCTATGAAATTTATATATTTTTTGTCCGCTGTCTTATTATTGATTTCCTGTGGAGACAAGCGCGAAACAACCAAACCCACGTACCAAGTAATGGTGGAAGCAGTTTACTCATCGGTTACCATTCAACCCAATGAAGAATACAAAGTCAATGCTTCCATTTCTGGTTATTTAGACGAAGTGAAAGTCAAAGAAGGCGCCATCGTGAAGTTAGGAGATGTTCTTTTTGTAATCGCGAACAAACCCATTCAACTGAATCAGCAAAATGCAGAATTAGCCTTCGAATTTTTGAAAGATTCCTACCAAGGTCAAGCGAATGTGATCGATGAAATGAAATTGAACTTGAAAACGGCGAAAGTTAAAATGCAAAACGATTCTGCAAATTACAAACGTTTCTCAGCTTTGTATCAAGCAGCAGCATGCTCAAAATCTGAATTAGACAACGCCACTTTAGCGTACGAAGTTTCAAAAAACAGCTATGCGACTTTGAAAACTCAAATTATTCGCAAAGAGCAAGAGCTTAAAAATCAATTAGATCAATCCCAAAATAATGTAAATGCTTCGGCTTCCAAAACAGGAGATTACATCATTCGCTCGAATATCAACGGGAAAGTTTTTCAATTGAATAAAGAAAAAGGTGAATTCGTTTCCTTGCAAGAACCCATCGCGATTTTAGGCGACGGCAAAGAATTTTCCATCGACATGCTCATCGATGAAGTGGACATTTCTAAAGTGGATGTGGGACAAAAAGTATTGGTGACTTTGGAAGCTTACAAAGACAAAGTGTTCGAAGCGTATATTTCAGAAATTGCACCAAAAATGGACGAACGCACACAAACGTTCAAGATCAAAGCCAACTTCAAAAGCGTTCCGAAAAAATTATACATGGGCTTGACGGGAGAAGGAAACATCGTCATCAACGAAAAGAAAAAAGCGTTGGTGATTCCAAAAGATTATTTGTTACCCGGCAATCAAGTGGAAACAGAAAATGGAATGGTAAACGTGAA
>CALPMC020000115.1 GCA_943324565.2 Chitinophaga pinensis
TGTTCTTACAGAAATTTTAAAAATTAACAGTTTCAGTTCAGTAGCTAAAACCTAGAAATTCAAGGCCGATAATGGTTCGCTAATATTCACCAAATAGCTCTCACTTCGATTAAAGAGTTGATTTTAAATATTAAAGTATTTTACTGGTAAGATTGAGGATACACATCTTAAAAATTAGGAATTCAAATCAACGTTAAATTATACAAAACACAGTTTAAAACAATCAATTATAATTTTTAAGAAGAATATTTTTTTAATTATGCGTGCATAATAAATTATTTTCTTTTACTTTTATCATACTGAAATTTAAAACTATATAATATGAGCAAAAATGCGATTAAAGGAGGAGAGTTTATTATTAGAAAAACTAATCCAGAAGACATCTTTACGCCAGAAGAATGGACAGAAGAGCATGAAATGATTGGTAAAATGTGTGATGATTTCATCAACCAAGAAGTTGTTCCAGTTTTGGATAGAATGGATAAAATGGAAGATGGTTTAATGCAATCAATCTTAGAAAAAGCTGGTGAACTCGGTATGTTAGGCTTATCTATACCTGAGGAATTAGGTGGAATGGGTGTTGATTTCAAAACATCACTTTTGGCTACAGAACGTCTTGGACCTGGACATTCTTTTTCTGTAGCTTATGGAGCTCACACTGGAATTGGGACATTACCACTTCTTTATTACGGAAATGATGCACAAAAACAAAAATATATTCCAAAATTGGCAACAGGTGAATGGAAAGCAGCTTATTGCTTAACTGAACCGGGGTCAGGATCAGATGCAAATTCTGGTAAAACAAAAGCAATTCTTTCTGCTGATGGTTCTCATTATGTTCTTAACGGACAAAAAATGTGGATTACGAATGCAGGTTTTGCAAATTTATTCACTGTTTTCGCTAAAATTGATGACGACAAAAATCTTACTGCTTTTTTAGTAGATGCAGATAGCGAAGGAATTAGTTTGAATGCTGAGGAGAAAAAAATGGGAATCAAAGGTTCTTCAACTCGTCAAGTATTCTTTAATAATGTTAAAGTTCCTGTTGAAAACATGCTTTCAACAAGAGAAAATGGTTTTAAAATCGCTTTAAACATCTTGAATATCGGTCGAATCAAATTAGCTGCTGGTGTGATGGGTGGAGCAAAAGGAACAATAAACGAAACTGTAAAATACGCAAACGAACGCGAGCAATTTGGTCGTTCAATTTCTAAATACGGTGCAATTCGCTTCAAATTGGCAGAGCAAGTGATTAGAACGTATGTTGTTGAATCTGCTACTTATAGAGCTGGACAAAATATTGATGATGCAATCGCAGCTTACATCGCTTCTGGAATGGATAAAGGTGCTGCAACACTAAAAGGAATTGAAGATTTCGCACCTGAATGTGCGGTTTTGAAAGTTGCTGGTTCTGAATGTTTAGATTACGTAGTAGATGAGGCCGTGCAAGTATATGGTGGTATGGGTTACTCAGCAGAATCTACTGTTGAAAGAGCTTACCGCGACGCACGAATCAATCGTATCTTTGAAGGAACTAACGAAATTAATCGAATGTTGACTGTGGACATGATGTTACGCCGTGCCATGAAAGGAGAATTAGATTTAATGGGACCTGCGATGAAAGTTGCTAGTGAATTAATGAGCATCCCACCAATGCAAGATCCTGTAACAACTCCACTTGGGAACGAAGAAAGATACATAGAAGGTTTCAAAAAATGTATTTTAATGGTTGCCGGTTCAGCTGTTCAAAAATTAATGCAAACACTTTCTAAAGAGCAAGAAGTTTTAATGAACATTGCTGACATCGCAATATGGACTTACCAAGCAGAATCTGTTTTGTTAAGAGTTCAGAAAAAAATCGCTCGTGTTGGTGAGGAAGCAAGTGCAGTTGATATTGCAATTTGTAGAACTTACTTCTATGACATCGCTGATAAAATCAACAAAGCAGCAAAAGATGCTATTTATTCTTTTGCTGAAGGTGATGAAGTTAGAATGATGACAATGGGATTGAAACGATTCACAAAAACAGAAGTTTACAATCACAAAGAAGCACGTCAATTGATTGCGCAAAAATTAATCAACGACGGAAGATATAATTTCTAATTCATTTTGATTTAACGGAAAAGCATTCGTCACAAGCGAATGCTTTTTTTTTGATTTTTTTTGATTATAAGAAATTATTTTAGGGTCTCATAAAGAAAGAGTACTCTTGCAAAAAAGTAGGGTTCTATAATATCAATTTTATTTGGTTGTTGACATTCCGTCGTGATGGATGTAATTTTAAGATTGAAAATTAATTTATAAATTAACCCATTGATTAACAAAATCAAAAATTTTTGTTCGATCGATTTTTTCTTGCTTAGTTTTTAGTTAAGTTTAAACTGAGCAAAATATTCAATCTACATTTTTTTTATATCAAAACAAAAGTTTAGAAAAGTATTTAAAAAAAAAACTGTTGAAATTAAATGTTCAATAACCCCCAATTATTATGTATTCAAACTAAATACTGGTTTAAATAACCTCTGAAGTATGAACCCAATTTTTTATGGTTTTATGAATATGAGAAACGCTACAATCATATTTTTCAGCTAATTGACTCAAAGTCATCCGTTTATCATTTCTTAAAAATACAATCCGTTTCTTTTGAGAATAATTCAATGGATCAGGACGACCAATAGATGTATTTCCACCTTTCGGACCATATTTTAATCTCCTTTTAAGCCACAAATCGCTATTATTTCTTTTTCCTTGGCGAAAACCAATTAGAATAGATTCACTGTATGTTGACCATTTTAAATTAGAAACCGAATTATTCTTGTAGTCACCATCAATATGAATAACAACCTTATTTTTTCGTGGCAATTTGTTTTCAATGAAAGCTTGAGCTACTGCTTTGTGAGGATAAACAGTTTTACGAACCCCTTTATCATCAATTAAATCTGTCATTAAGAAACCATTATCAGGATGAACCCTTAATAACTTCACTTTTGAAACATAGTGAATAGTACGGCTATTTTTATAAACCTTCACTCTATCTTTTGATCGAATATTACCTATTTCAGAAATTTCATAGTCTGAAAATCCAGGTACGCTTTTCCATTCTTCCATGTTATACAAACAACCAGAAGCTTTTTTTTGTTCTAAAACTTAAATTTCTTTTAGATATCAATTGGTTACTGAAATTTTAGATAACGAGGAAAGTAGCAAAATCAACTAAATAATTTGTTGAATTTTAAATCAGATAATTCGATTATATATTTTAACCTGCAACAAATACAGAATTACGGATAATACTTGTTTAATTCAATTATAGTGATTTTTTTCTTGTTATTAACCCTATCTAAAATCGTTTGGATAATTATAGGATTAGTTTTCTTGCTCAATACTTTAAAGGAATAAAATAATGCACAAAAAAAAGGGAAACGTTACTGAATCCCTTTCCAAAATTATGATTAAGTTTCTACCTCGACAAATGCATGTTTCTTTCAGAATAAATCTTCGTGAAGAATGGGTCTTTCAAGTTTTTAATGAAACGAATGGCTTCACCTGTAGATTTCATTTCTGGACCTAATTCCTTTTTCACATCAGGGAATTTCTCGTAAGAGAACACCGGAATTTTAATCGCATATCCTTCTTTTCTTGGATTGAATGTAAAATCGGTTACTTTGTTAACTCCTAACATTACTTTCGTTGCGAAGTTCACATACGGTTCGTCGTACGCTTTCGCAATGAATGGAACTGTTCTCGAAGCACGTGGATTAGCTTCAATCACATATACTTTATCGTCTTTGATGGCAAATTGGACATTCAACAAACCAACTGTTCTCAATTCTACCGCGATTTTCTTCGTAATGTCTTCGATTTGAGTCATAATGAAGTCTCCTAAATTGTATGGAGGAAGCACGGCATACGAATCTCCAGAATGGATTCCAGCTGGCTCAATATGTTGCATGATTCCAATGATATACACATTTTCACCGTCGCAAATCGCATCAGCTTCAGCTTCAATCGCGCCACCTAAAAAGTGATCCAACAAGATTTGATTGTTCCCCATTTCGTTGATAATGTCTACAACGTGATGCTCCAATTCTTCTTTATTGATAACTATTTTCATTTTTTGGCCACCCAAAACGTAAGAAGGACGCACTAACAAAGGAAAACCAAGTTCATCCGATAATTCCAATGCTTGTTCAGCGCTTTCAACCACGCCATATTGCGGGAAAGGAATGTTATTTTTCTCCAATAATTTTGAAAAACGACCTCTGTCTTCTGCTAAATCCAATGCATCGAAGCTCGTACCTAGGATTTTGATTCCGTAACGGTTCAATTTTTCAGCTAATTTCAACGCTGTTTGACCGCCAAGTTGAACAATCACTCCTTCAGGTTTTTCGTGCTGAATGATGTCGTAAATGTGTTCCCAAAAAACAGGTTCGAAATACAATTTATCAGCTGTATCAAAATCCGTAGAAACAGTTTCAGGATTACAGTTAATCATGATTGTTTCATAGCCACATTCTTTCGCTGCCAAAACACCGTGCACACACGAATAATCAAACTCAATCCCCTGCCCGATTCTGTTTGGACCTGAACCAAGTACGATCACTTTCTTTTTATCGCTTACAACACTTTCGTTTTCGTATTCAAAAGTGGAATAATAATATGGTGTTTTTGCTTCAAATTCAGCAGCACAAGTGTCTACAAGCTTGTAAACACGATTAATTCCAAAATCTGTTCTTTTTTTGTACACTTCAGATTCCAAGCATCGAACTAAATGTGCGATTTGTCTGTCAGCATATCCTTTTTGTTTCGCTTCGAATAATAAATCTTTTGGTAAATTTTCGATGTGGAACTTCTCGATTTTACGTTCTAATTTTATCAATTCTTCTATTTGCTTTAAAAACCAAATGTCAATTTTAGTTTTTTCAACGATTTTAGCCATCGGAATTCCAAGTTTGATTCCGTCGTAAATATGAAACAAACGGTTCCAACTTGCGTGACCTAAAGAATGTAAAATAGTATCTTGATTCGTTAATTCTTTTCCGTCTGCACCTAATCCATTTCTGTCGATTTCCAAAGACTGACAAGCTTTTTGCAAGGCTTCTTGGAACGAACGACCAATTCCCATTACTTCACCAACAGATTTCATTTGTAATCCTAATTCTCTGTTTGTTCCCGGGAATTTATTGAAGTTCCAGCGTGGAATTTTTACAATTACATAATCCAACGTTGGTTCAAAAAGCGCTGAAGTTGTTTTAGTAATTTGGTTGTTCAATTCATCTAAATGGTAACCAATCGCCAATTTCGATGCAATTTTCGCAATCGGATAACCTGTAGCTTTTGAAGCCAATGCAGACGAACGCGAAACACGTGGGTTGATTTCAATGGCGATAATATCTTCTTTTTCGTCGGGAGAAACTGCAAATTGAACGTTACATCCACCTGCGAAATTCCCGATAGAGCGCATCATTAGAATTGCCATATCGCGCATTTTCTGAAACGTCGTATCTGATAAAGTCATTGCTGGTGCTACCGTGATTGAATCTCCTGTGTGAATTCCCATTGGGTCAAAATTCTCAATCGAACAGATAATTACTACATTATCATTTGCGTCACGCAACAATTCCAACTCATATTCTTTCCAACCTAAAAGCGCTTTATCAATCATCACTTCGTGAATCGGCGACAATTGTAAACCTCTTTCTAATAAATTATCAAATTCTTTTGGTTCATGTAAAATCGATGCACCAGAACCACCAAGTGTGTATGAAGGACGAATACACAATGGGAAACCAAATTCCTGTGCGATTTCTTTTCCTTCTAAAAATGATTTAGCTGTTTTTTGAGGTGCCATTCCAACACCGATTTCTAGCATCAATTCCCTAAATGCCTCGCGGTTTTCAGTTATTTCAATAGCTGCGATATCAACACCTATCAGTCTTACGCCATATTCTTCCCAAATACCTAATTCATCACATTTGATACAAAGATTTAAGGCTGTTTGCCCACCCATCGTAGGAAGCACCGCATCGATTTTATGATTTTTCAGAATTTCGATGATACTTTCTGGTTCCAGAGGTTGTAAATACACATTGTCAGCAACTACTTTATCAGTCATAATTGTCGCAGGATTGGAGTTGATCAACGTCACTTCAATTCCTTCTTCTCTTAAAGATCGAGCTGCTTGAGAACCAGCATAGTCAAATTCACAAGCTTGACCTATAACAATTGGACCGCTTCCAATTATCAGAACGGATTTAATAGATAAATCTTTTGGCATAGGAGTTTCAATTTACTTTTCTTTAGAGCGTTTGTTCGCCGTAAATTGAGCGCAAATTTAACCTTTATAAAACAATAATTTCAGAATAAATATCACTGTTTTTTAACAACACGAAAGATATTGTTAATTACTGCTGAAAACGAGGGATTTAATCTTTGGAGAATCCTTATTTAAATTTTAAAAACGAAAACTTGGAAAAGATTAATTTTTTTAGAAAATACTAAATTAATCAAAGTGACGAAGATTGAATGCTGCGAAAACGGAGTTGAAAAATTTTATACTCTGTTTTATCAACCCCTTTTTGATATCATTTTATAGCTTTTTGGTTAAAACATTTGTAACATCAAATAAAAACCCAGTTATTTTCTCATAATCTAACTTTCAACGTTATTCTAAAATAAAACCCTAATTCAGCCTTGAAATTAATTTTGAACAAACAATAACTATTTCATGTATTTAATTCTCACTTTTTAACTTAAATTTGAAATATGAGGGAAATTTATAATGCATTACTCAAAAATTTAAGTGCTGCACGACTTACCTATTTACTTACTCTGACTTCTATTGTCATTTTCTTGGCGATAAAATACTCCATGGATGACACTATAATTTCAGATGAATTATTAATGAGATTTGGAGCACCAACAGCAATTGAAATTTACAATTTTCATTACTGGGGAATTGTTTCAAACAGTTTTGTACATTATGAAATCGGACATTTTATTTTAAACACAATCGGTTTACTTTTATTAGGAAGTTACGTTGAAAGGCGCATTGGGACTATACATTTCCTTTTCTTTGGTCTAATTTCTTCAACTATAAGTTCAGCTTTTCAATTGGCTTTTTCTGACGACGCAGGAATTGGATTATCTGGTGTGAACTATGCACTTTTTGGATTCATTTTCACAAAAACTTTCATTGATATTCGATTTCGAATTTTGACTAAAAATGTTGCTTTAGTTACGATGCTATTATTCATCCCTTTTTGCGAATATATGAATCGATTCGGGGGGTGGAATGTTGCTTCAATCGCTTTATTTTTCGGTTTCGCAGTTGGTGCATTGGTTGCTTTTATTAAAAGTGCTCATTATAAAATTGCGAAATCATGCTTAATTTCTTTATTGATTTTATCAGTTTTATCAGTTTTTTACACTCCATGGTCTGCTCAGTGGAATTGTGCTAAAGGAATTTCACTGCATGAAAATGGTGAAACTGAAAAAGCAAAAAAATATTACCTTAAAGCCATTTATTTTGACGCAAAATCTATTTGTGCTAATGACAATTTAAAAATAATCAAAGTAGACGAACTATCAGGTAAAGCTTTTGCTGCACATAATCGAGGTGATTATATAAAAGCACGCTATTTCTACGAAGAAATATTGAAAATTGATGCTGAAAATAGTTGGGCAATAAATAATTTAAAACGTTTACCTTGATACAAAAAATAATTAATTGCCGAGATTTACAATTAGAATACTTTGTAAAAGGAACAGGCACAGAAGTGATTTTTTGTATGCATGGACACAGTAAATCTCCGTTTGATTTTGAATTTTTAGCTAATGAGAATCGCACAATAATTTCCCTTCATTTATTTTATCATGGAAATTCGTATTTCCCAGAAAGCAGAATTGAAAAAAATCCATTAAAAATAAACGAATTTAAAAGTTTAATCGATTTATTATTAAAAAACGAAAATGTTAACAAATTTCATTTACTAGCATTTTCACAGGGTGGAAGGTTTGTGTTGTCGATATTTCCGTTTTATGCCGAACGAATCAAAAGTCTTCAGCTTATTTCACCAGACGGAATGGATAATAACAGTTTTTACAATAGAACTTCTAGAAAAAAATGGGCTCGGAAGTTATTTCAAAGTTGGGAAAGCGATCCAAAATCAATAATGAAGTATGCGTTACTCGGTAAAAAACTAAGATTGGTTCGCCCAAAAGTTTATCAGTTCATTGCAAATTTAACTTCCGATCCTGAAACATTTAAACGTGCATCAAAGACTTGGAGGGGATTCCGTTTAATTCAGCCCAACGAGGTAAAAATCTCAGAAGCATTAATTTATTTTAAAATTCCGTTCAAAATTATCATGGGGAAATTTGATCAAGTGATTCGACCAGCACAGGCTTACGCTTTTGCAAAACGTATTCAACAAGAAAATAAAGTGATTGAAATCGAATGCGGTCATGATTTTTTCAATGAAAAATACCGCTCAATATTGGAAGAAGTTTTGACTTTTGATTAGCATTAAGTTAACTTTCAAAATGAAAAAAGCGTTAAGTTTCCTTTTTGACTTCTTTACAATAAATTATTTATGTAATTAAAAAAATAAAATGTGTATCCTCAATCGTACCAGTAAAATACTTTAATATTTAAAATCAACTCTTTAATCGAAGTGAGAGCTATTTGGTGAATATTAGCGAACCATTATCGGCCTTGAATTTCTAGGTTTTAGCTACTGAACTGAAACTGTTAATTTTTAAAATTTCTGTAAGAACA
>CALPMC020000116.1 GCA_943324565.2 Chitinophaga pinensis
AATCGGCAACCCAAGGAATTATATCACGACCTCGTAAAATAGGTTTTATGATATCTGCTGATTTAGGATCTGATTTTATAATTCTATCTTTCGTTTCTTGATCAATAATAAAAGCTTCAGTTAATCCTGGTTTAATACCATAATTTGCTTCACCGTTCACAAATTCTTTCAAGTTTTTAAATTGTTTTGAAAGTCTTTCTAAAAGGTTATTATTCTCGCCAGAAGAGATAATCCATGTGTTACCATCAAATTTATCTGTTTCAAAAATACATGTATTCGATTTTACATTAAAGTCGAAGTCATGCATTTTGTCTTTCTTCAATAAAGATGCTTCAAATGTTATGTTTGGTTTATAATTTCTTGCTGTAAAAATCACTGGATAGGTAGTTGCACCCTCAAATATTTGAATGTCACCAAAATCAATAAGTTGTGTAAGCTTTTTTGTTAAGAAGTATTTTCTTAGTTTTTCGCCATAACCAGCTTGTAACCATTTGTTTGGCATAATATAGGAAACATATCCATTAGTTTTAGCAATATTGAATCCTTTCTCTACAAACAAAACATACAAATCTCCGCGTTTATCAAAAGTTTGGAAGTTTAAATTTTCAAGTGCTAAAGAAGTTTCTTTTATCGTTTCCAATTTCACATAAGGCGGATTCCCAATCACCACATCAAAACCGCCACGTGCAAACACTTCTGGAAATTCTTTCTCCCACGAAAAGGCTTTATCTCCCGCTACTTCGGGGTCGTCAATCAAGGAGTTGCCACATTTGATGTTGTTGTTCAAGGAGTTCAATTTTCTACCTTTCTGAGCTGTGCGCAACCACAAAGAGAGCTTGGCAATTTCCACACTTTCGTCGTTCAAATCCACGCCGTAAATGTTGTTTTCCAAAATGCTCGTTTCCACATCGCTCAAAATCATACTGTCGCCCATCAATTTTGCTTGCAATTCGTCCACATAACGGTGTTCGGCAATCAGAAATTCAAGTGCTTGGTTCAAAAACGCTCCCGAGCCACAAGCCGGGTCACAAATCGTAAGTTGCAACAGCCACGCTCGGTAATCGGTGAGTTTGTCTAAATGCGCTTTTTTGGTTTTGGTTTGTATCTTTTTGTCGTTGGTGTAATCTTCATCTACCAATTTCAATTCAGCTTTTTTCTCCGTACACAATTTCCCAACGGTATTGTCTACAATGTATTTCGTGATGTATTTTGGCGTGTAAAAAACACCGTCTTTCTTACGTCTGGTCTTGGTTTTGTCAACCGTTTCGCCTTCAATCTCGGATTTAATTTCGTCAATTTCGTTGAGCGAGTTTTCAAAAATGTGTCCCAAAATGTTCACGTCCACGTCGCTGTCAAAGTCGTAGTGGCTCATTTTTTCGGTATACACGTGCAACACTTCATCGTCAATTTTCACATTGTCCAAAACTTCATCGGGCACAAACAAACCTCCGTTGTAGGCAAAAATCTCAAATTCAGCCTCAATGGCATCGCCCGTTTTCTTTCCAAACGCTGGCAAAGTCACTTTCGCGCCCACGTTCAAATCGTTGAAATATACCTTGTAACGCTCGTACAACGAAACTGTCATTCGCATTTTCATCAAATTTTTCCATTCCTGATTGATGCGAAAAATCAAATTCGTGGGAAGCAACAAACGGTCTTCCGCAAAGAAAATAAAGAGAAAACGATCGAGTAACTTCTGTGTTTTTTTGAAGAGCAATAATTTATCAAATTCGGGATTCAGCTCCACCAAATTGTGGTACAAAGCGCGTTTAAACTCCGAATAATCTTTGTAGAGTTTTTTGGTAATGGCATCTTCTTGCGAAACGGATTCATCTTTCAAACGCTTCGGTAAATTCTGCTGAATACTCGATAAACTCAAGCACAAATACAACAAATTGAATTGCTCGCGCGAAAGTGTAAACAAGTTAAACTCTTCGTAATCAATTGAATTATCAATGTAGAAACGCAATTTTTCAAAGTTGGAAGTAATCACATAAACACATTCTGACTGATTGTTTTTGTAGCCAAAAGCCTGTGTTTCAATGCTGTTTAAATCGGTTGTATTCGTTCCTTTCAACTCAATAACTGCAATGGCTTTTCCGTCAAAAACGATAGCTCCATCTACCTTTTTGCTGTTGCTTGTATTTTTAAGCTCGGTCGTTAAATTGAAATTCGGCTCCGGATTAAGTGTGTAGCCAAAAATATGTCCAAACAACTCGCGCAGAAATCCTTCTTGAAACTGTTCTTCTTTGGAATTTCGGATATTTTGTTGGCGAACGGAATCGTGAAAATAAGCTGAAAAACGTTGGTAAGCAGCATCCACTTCCGTTGAATTTGCATCGAGCAAGTGTTTTTTGATGACTGTTTTTTGAAATAATGCCATTGTGAAAATTAGGTAGCCTAAAGGTAAAAAATATTTTGGGAAAGGTTTGGGAATTTGTTGTTTCCCTTCCGTCATCTGACGGAGATTAAGGGAGGTGACCTATTGCTGAAGATAACTTAATTGTCATCCCCTTTTTATACTTTTAAATTGTCACCTCCCTCTATCCCTCCTCAAGGAGGGAGGATTTAATCTCACTTCGGATAAAGATTATTTTTCGAGTTGGAATTTATTTTTTACAAATAATTTTACTTGACCCAAGAACTATTCCTCCCTTGAGGGAGGACAAAGGAGGGTGACATATAGTTGAAGTGTATATATAATTTGTCATCCCCTTTTTATGCTTTTAAATTGTCACCTCCCTCTATCCCTCCTCAAGGGAGGAAGCTTTAATCTCACTTCGGAGTTGATTGATTTTTAATAGGTTATAGATTTTAATTCTAGTTGAAAACAATAGCTTTTCAATAATTTTAGTTTACCCAAGAACTCTTTCCTCTCCGTCAGCTGACGGAAGGACAAAGGAGGGTGACCTTCAATTTCCTTAAATTTAAATATGCACTCTAATAATCATTAAAACAAAAACCTCAAGGTATTTGCTTTAGAACTTCGAACAGAAACCGTTTCCAAAGCGGAGAGATCATTATGGAAATCTATTTTATCAAGGATTTGAGTTTTAAGAAAAATTAGTTGAGGGAAATTACTCTCCCTCAACTTGTAATTTTCAATTATTGGGGCAAACAAACAAAGTTGACTTGCTTAGAAACTAAATCCCCATCATGATTAATTTCAACGACAACAACAGCTTTTAAGTTGGAAATTGTCGTCACATTATTCACCCAGTGCTCATCAAAAACATAAGATAATGCGTGTGTTTCTGAATTCTTTGACAAAAGCATTTCCGCTGAAATAATGTCAATTAACTGTAATTGATATCCGTGTAATTCTCCATCTCCAACTACTGTTCCCTCTAAATGAACTGTATCACCAAATGCAATAGTGTCTCCTTCAGTTATTTCTGTAAAATTGATGTCTGCTGAAGTCGCACTATTCTTTTTCTCACATGATGTTATTGCTGTAAGTGCAATTAATAAGCTGAAAATTAAAGTTATTTTTTTCATTTTTTTGATTTTTTAATTAAATAATTTAAACTCAATCCACCACTCAAATTTTGGCGAATCATACCTGTGTTAATGTTTTGTGAAATTGGTTGTTGCACGTACAATGACCACAGCCATTTATATGTCAACAAATTCAAACTTGCTTTGGACGATAAAATATAGCCCGCATTCGTTGCTTGACTATCAATTGATCCATTCGCACGACTTGATTGGTGGTTTTCATAAGCAGCTCCAAATGCAATAAGCAAACGATAAGAACTCACATTTCTATTGGTGTAAACTTGTGATGAAAGCATCGTCGAATTTCCATATTGAAAACCGTATTTATCCTTTCCTTTTAAAGAGTAACTTAATTCAGACTGCCAACCCCATTTCTTTGAAAATTGCTTGGTGTAATTTGTAATGAATAAGTAATCCCAAGAACCGGTTCCTGGATACAAGTTTTTCAAGACATTGGTATTTGGAACATTTTTGCCTAAAGGAGCCTTCACTCCTACTCCAACAGATAAAAAATTTTTACTCATTCCAAGTGAATCTTTGTTTTGAAAAAGGATAAAATTCCCTATCAAATTTGGATCGCCAATTCCCCAAACAGCATCACTTCCAAAGTCGCGTTTCTGCACTGAAAATTGGTAAGGAATTGCTCCCATTATCTGAATTCGCGGATGAATTTGTGTTCGAAATTGAACTTCTTGTGAAAACAAAAACTCTTTAGAATGTCTGATGCCATATAAATAGGAACTAAAACTTCGCATTGAGCTTTTATAACCGATTGTATGAAATTTCGTGGAAGCAAACAAACCGATTGAGGCATTGCTACTTACTCCACCGCAAATATCACACGCTAAGATGCTGGCACTGAAAAACAGCGACCACGCAAATAAAATAAAACGCATAGAATTGATTTTTGATTATGAATGCTTGATTTTTGATTAAATCAAACACCTTAAAATATAAATAATTATCAACACAAAATCAAACGATTAAGCATCAAAAATTAAGAATCAAGAATCAAACGATTGTGGGTGGATGAAATATATCAGATTTCAGTAGTAGGTAATACGATGAAGTATAGTAAAAAGAAGCTAACTCTTTTTCTGCGTTGAAAGCTGGAAGTTCAAATTTTAATTTCCAATTTTCAACAAAAACAGAAGTCTCTACTAATTTTAGGATTGAAATAGAATGGTCTTGTTTTTCTTTTTTAGCTGCAAGTTCGTTATCTGCTTTTTTTAATTGTTTTGCCAAATAACATTTACCATTACAGTTCATTTCAGGTCTATCCTTGTTTTCACATTCGATAGCCGCGATTTCCTTTTGATTGAAGTAAAAATTAAATTGCCAGAATGCGCTGTAAATAACCTTGCTTAAGATTAAGGAAACTAACAAGAAACTTTTTAAAATGCGCATCTATTTGAAAAGTGGTACAAAGTTAAGGTTTAAAAGGATTGGAAAATGTCGCCGTGCAAAAAAAAGAAGTTTATTCTTTTTCATTTTGAAATCGGATAATTTGAAATTTTACTTAACTCTTTAGGCATCAAAACTCTTTAATAGAAATTGAAAAAAATATACGACAGTAATTTCTAAGTATCCAATTTTTCATAAGCATAACATTTAAAGAATAATGCATAATGTTGATCTAGCCGTGTCAGATTACATAAAATTTCCTCGCTTTCATCCTCATTTTTCTTACAGCTCAAACAAAGTTGAGGTTTGGGGAACAAATTTGGATTTATTGCCGTTCCGTCGTCGTCGAAATAGTTTGATTCGTTTTCCATTTTGGTGAAACTTATAAATATGTAATGCTCTAGGTAAAAGAAAAATCGAGCATATTAAAACCGGAATAAGCTATTTAAAAACAATTACCTTTATTAAACAACATTTAGGTCATTGAGAACAAAAAATCATTCTGATTTACTTACCATTTCTTGAAAAAAATCGAGTTGTTTTTCTAAAAATTTAATTCGAGATTCATATTGTTCAATAAGCTTTTCAGGAACATTAAAATATCTTACTTAATGGTAAATATACTTTTATTAAAACGAGATCCACTACAAAGGAAACAGATGCCACCTTTAACATGAGAGTAATGAGGTAAATAACCACTCCCTTGACAACGAGTACAAGGTGATATTTCTGAATATAACTCTCCAATTGTTGAATAAACTGGAATTTGTTCCTCATGATGAACTTGATTGTGACATTCATGACATAATGTTATCAATGCATCAGATTTATAATCCCAAGGTAACCTATCCATTATGTAGTAATGGTGATGAACATGAAGAATTACTGGTTTTTCCGCATCAACTAACTCAACATCAAAATCATATTTATTCTCCATTTTGTCGTAAAAACATACCACTTTTGCCTCTGCATGGTTTCTTCCGCCAAGAGGTATTGTTTCCTTAGATTTGCAACGTGTACACTGATTTTCATCTCTTTTTATTACTTCTTCACGTTTTACACACCATTCTGAAGTCAAAAGTAAATCTCCATATCCAATATTAGTTCCATTTTGTTCCTTCAATGTGTTATAGGATAACCTATTTCTACATATATTATTCATTTTATTTGATCTATGAATTTAAATACCTTAAATTTATTTTTATTAAAAAACAAAATTTAACAGAAAAATCTTACGAAAAATAAACAAAATAATAAGGTACAATTCTCACATTATAAATATTAAATCTAATTCTGTTTTTTTAATTTTGTTGATCAGAAATACAATCTTAATATTTTTTTAGTTCCTTAAAAAACTAATCAATATTCCAATAATTATCAGGATCTCCTTCAAATGCATCGTTTATTGTATCATCATCAAAACCATATATTCCATCAAATTCGTCATATCGTTTTTGTTCATAATCGTCATTTTCATTTCTTAATTGTATCTTACTTAATTCTTTATATTTTTCTTCATTTATTCTCTCCGTTTTTAGACTAAAAGGATAATTATAATCAAAATATTCAAAGTTATACTTGAGAATATTAGAATTAACATCATCAATTCTAATTTTTAAGTACTTTGGTTTTATTTGATTTTTAAGTATCTCTAAATCATCATAACTTAAATAAAAATCATCCCAACTTCTTAAGCAATAATCAATATAACTTGGATCGCCAATTGAATTAAGTAAATTTTTTGCCCCTTCAGAATAAACTTCAGAATCCGAATTAGAACTATCGAAATATTTCTGGTGAAGTGCTTTTCGATTAACTATTTTTGTTTGAACAAAATAATCAAGACCATCTTTTTTTTCCGAAATCAAATTATTCATATCATTAATTGGTTTTAATTGATACTTTTCAAATTCGGACATCTCCTCAATATTTAAAGTAATAGAAAGTTCTATATTAGAAATATTATTGTTAATTATTGGATAATCAATTAATACAGACACTTTTTTTTCTAAACTATTTCTGGCTTCTTCTAGGTATTTGATAAGCTTATTATTAACGAAAAAATCATCACCTACTACTTCAAATCTGAAATAATCTTTACCATTTATTTTTTGTTTACATTTTAAAAGAAATGTAATATCGTTTATAAAAATAATATCACAAATAATAAGTTTGTCACAAGGTAACTCAACCAAAACATCATCAATCGGAGGGGATAATGTACTAACAGAATAAAAATACTTAAATTCAGAATTAAGTACATTCTTTAAAAATCTTTTAGCTAATTCAACATAGTAATTCGAGATACCTTCAATTATGATGAATTCTTTAGTTACTGTCATATTGATGTATCCCTTAGAATTCAACAATTTAGAGTAATCATCTTTGATAGAATCTATATTACAATTCGGAAAAGGTATTTTTATATCATTTGTCAAATTTCTACTTATAATTTGACATAACTCGTTTACATAATCATAAATATAATTTTCATTATCTCCTCGCCAAACATTAATCAAAGACCTTCCCTTATGTTTTCCTTTTTCAAATTGATAATCAATATTCATTTTAAATATTTGAAATTGTTATGTTTATATCTGAAGAATTGACACCTATGATTCTTAAATCATTAATAAAATACTCCTCTAATTTATCACTAATCACTACATCAAATATAAAAGTAATTTCAGCTGTAGAAATTTCGATATCTGAAATAAAATTAAATTTAACTATTCCAGCACCAGTTGTTTTACAAATGTGTTTTATTCCAGAAGTAACTTGTTTTATGAAATCATAAATTTTACGTTCACTCGTATTTTTTTTACTATTTAATGAAATCTTTAAGGTTATTTGTGTGTTTGGATTAATTGATAATTTATACTTATCAAGAAGAAGTTTCTCAATCACTTTAATCTCATTTAAATACTCAGATGATTGTACTTCAAAACTGTTATTTTCTCCTATTTCTCCCTCAATATAACTTAAATAGTAGATTTTTGAGTTAGCATATTTTTCTTCACCGATTTCGTAATAACAAAACAAAGTTTTAGAATTGTCAATATTGTATAAAAGCGATTCTGTTAGGGGCATACATAATTAAAAAAGTCGACAAATAAATATCTAAATAATCTCACACTCAAAAAATAAACTAAATGAAATTTAAAAAGTTGTTAACGAAATAAATCTAATAAATACTCGGAAACTCCTCCGAATCAAATTCGTTCATAATTGAATACGCTTTTTCAACGATATCATCGATACTCGGTTTAGAGAAATAATCTCCATCCGAACCGTAAGCAGGGCGGTGATCTTTAGCACTCATTGTTTCTGGCGCAGCATCCAAGAAATAATATCCTTTTTGTTCCACCATTATTTTATCCAACATAAATGCAGTTGCTCCACTGCTAACGTCTTCATCTACAATCAATAAACGATTCGTTTTCTTCAAAGAATCCGAAATTATATGATTGATATCAAATGGCAACAATGTTTGAACGTCAATTAATTCCACATCAATACCTAATTCTAATAATGTTTTTGCTGCTTGCTCACACAAATTAAAGGTTGAACCATAAGAAACAATTGTCAAGTCGCTTCCTGATTTCACGATTTCTGGAACGCCTAACGCTTCTCTAAATTCACCAACATTGATAGGCAAACGTTCTTTGGTGCGGTATCCATTCAAAGGTTCAATTACCAATGCTGGTTCGTCAGAAGCTAAAAGCGTATTATAGAATCCAGCAGCTTTAGTCATATTTCTCGGTACACATACGTGCATTCCACGAACGGAATTTA
>CALPMC020000117.1 GCA_943324565.2 Chitinophaga pinensis
TGAAACAACACAATCTATAACAGTTTCAGCTAGTGGAACCTATTCGGTAACCGTTGGTTCAGCAGGTTGTTCAGCAACTTCTGCTTCGACTACTGTTACAGTGAATCCAAATCCAACAACGCCAACAATAACTGCAAGTGGTTCACTTACATTTTGTTCAGGTGGATCGGTTACCTTAACTTCAAGTGCAACGACAGGAAATACATGGTCAACTGGTGCAACAACGCAGTCTATAAGCGTTTCAACCGCTGGATCTTATACCGTTTCTGTGAGTTCAGGAGGATGTACCTCAACATCAGTTGCGACTGTTGTAACCGTAAATTCAAATCCAACAACACCAACCATTTCAGCAAGTGGACCAACAACTTTATGTCAAGGAGGTTCGATTACTTTAACTTCAACCGCTACATCTGGAAATACATGGTCAACTGGAGCTACAACGCAGTCAATCACTATTTCTACAAGTGGAAGCTATTCAGTTAGTGCCACAGCGAATGGTTGTACATCTGTGAATGCAACAATAACAATTACTGCTGGAATTTCTCCAACTGTCAATGTAAATTCTGTTACCATTTGTCAAGGTCAAACAGCAACTTTAACTGCAACCCCATCGGTCGCTGGAGGCACTTATTTATGGTCGCCCGGTGGAAGTACAAATTCAACAATTAGTATTTCTCCAACTTCAACAACTAACTATTCAGTTGTTTATACTGTAAATGGTTGTACAAGTACAGCAAGCTCAGGAACTGTATCAGTTTCAAGTGGTCACACGGTTTCTTTTACAGCTGATAACTTAACTGGTTGCGCACCATTGACTGTTAACCTAAGTAATACAACTGCAGGAAACTCTACAAACTGTTTATGGAATCTTGGAAATGGCGTTACTATAAACGGTTGTAATGTGGCTTATACATTTACCACACCTGGTTGCTACAACATCAGTTTGTCAAATTCTATTGGAGGATGCGCTAGTACCCAAACGAATACCAATTTTATTTGTGTAACTGCCTCTCCTAATGCTTCTTTCTCCTTAAATCCCGGAGTATTTACTACTTCACCTCAAAATATTAATTTCATAAATAATTCAATAAATGCAACAAGCTACGCATGGGATTTTGGTGATGGTTCAACATCTACTTTGTTAAATCCGAATCATATTTTTAACAATACTGAATTAGGTTACATTGTTACATTAACTGCCACAAATACTGCTGGATGTTTGGATGTTCATCAAGTTTCCATTGGCTCTAACGATGGTTTAGTTTATTACATTCCTAATACTTTCACACCAGATGGTGATGGATACAATCAAACTTTTCAACCAGTTTTCACCTCTGGATTTGACCCATTCAACTTTCAAATGCTGATATACAATCGTTGGGGAGAACTAATTTTTGAATCCTACGATGCTTTAAAAGGTTGGGATGGAAGTTATGGGACTGAAGGTGGCTTGGTTCAAGATGGAACTTACACTTACAAAATTACTTTCAAGAATCCAAAATTGGATGAAAGAGTTATTATTCATGGACATGTGAGTTTAATCCGATAATTTTATTTCGAATAATACTCACTTAAATTTAAAATCGATCTTAAAACCTTGATAAATACTCCAATTGTTTTTGTGATTTTATTCCCCTCATCTGATCGTTAAAATCCCGACAAAACAAATAAATAGGACAATAAGATGAAAAAGAAAATACCTACGATTCTGACTTCGGCGTTGGATTATACTATTTATCTCTTAAGGTTAAAATAAAAAACCCGCAAAATTTCTTCCGCGGGTTTGGTATAATATTTTAAAATTAGATTCTAATTTTTCACAAATCGTTTGGAAACTACTTCTCCATTTTGGAAAATAGCTCGCAGTAAATAAACGCCATTTTCGATGTTTGAAATATAGATGGAATTAGAAATAACTTCTTTTTCAGCAATCAACTTTCCGTCGAGGGAAAGGATACTTACTTTGTCGAAGTTCGGGTTGTCAAAAATCAATTTGTCTGAAGTTGGATTAGGGTAAAACAAAAATGCATTATTGCTTAATTCGTTAGCGCTTGCATTTGGGTTAAATTCATAAGCTCTTACATAATCAACCTTCATTTCAGCTGGAAAAACGGTTGTTGCATCTGGATATCCAGGCCAGTCTCCTCCAACTGCAAGGTTTAATAACAAATAAAAAGGAGATTGAAATTCTTCAGTTCCATTTATGCCGTTAGCAATATTTAATTGAAAATAAAGTGTTTCATCCATGTACCATTTAATTGCTAAAGAATCCCAAACAACAGTGTAATTATGAAATTCAGTAACGTCTGTTTCGATAACTCCACCCATATAAATATGACCAACATTGTCCCAATGAGCTGTTCCGTTAATTTTTGTATTATTGTTTATATGTTCCATCACATCTATTTCACCACATCGCGGCCAACTAACTTGGTCAATATTTGTTCCTAACATCCAAAATGCTGGCCATAAACCTTTTCCCATCGGAGCTTTTAAACGTGCTTCTACTTTTCCATAGTGCATTTGAAATTTACCTTTTGTGATAATTTTTGCAGAGGTATATTCATTCGTTTGAAATTGTTCTTCACGTGCAGTGATTAATAACTCACCATTTGAAATACTTAGATTCGTAGGGCTATCCGTATAATATTGAGATTCGTTGTTTCCAAAACCCCAACCACCAATGTCTTTTGTCCACTTAGTGTTATCGAGTGTTGTGCCATCAAATTCATCATTCCAAATCATTGTCCATTGTGCTTGACTCATAAATGCAAGTAAACTGAAAATGGAAATTAATTTTAGTTTTTTCATAGTTGGATGTTTATATTTTTTCCTTCCTTTAGGAGGGATAAAGGGAGGTGACAAATTTTCTAGTATTCAAAAAAAGGAGGGTTGCCCCTCCTCCTTCATTCATCAATCAATCAAATCTTAATTTTTAATAATTCTTACCACTTTAACAGCGTCGTTTGCATATACATTAAATGTATAAACACCTGCTGTGAAGCTTTCAAGATTTATTTCAGTTTCGTTCATTTCAATTGTTTTTGTAGCAATTAATGCTCCTAACATTGAGTAGATTTCGATTTTTTCAATTTTATGTTCGCTTGATACTGTTACTTTAGAATCAGCTGGATTAGGGTAGATTACTAAATCCGAATCTGTTAACTCACCAATTCCGATTGAACAAGGTGAACATCTTCCGTAAGTGTTTGAAACAGCACCTTGACCTAATAACCAACGACGATTTGCGTAAGTTGAATAATCAGTTATTGGTGCACAACCAGCTCCGTTAACCATTTCTTGAATCAAGTTTTCAACTACACCATCTTTCACTAATAAATACTCTAACGTATCGTTTGGTGCTGGAGAAATTGTGAAAGTATATGTTCCGTCTCCATTACTTACAGCTGTTGGACCAAAGTTTGGATTCCATTGCCATATTGGACCTGTTAATTTAACAGTTGTTGCAGGTGTACAAACTTCAGTTGTAATAACGATATTTGGATAAGAACAAGGTACACAACGGTCATAGCTAATGAATACGTTTCCAGAACCTACTACCCATTTTCTGTTCGCATAACCAAAGAAATCAGTTACAGGTGCACAATTTCCACCATTTTGCATATCAGAAATTAAACTTTCTTGAACTCCGTTAACGATAATTAAGTATTCCATGTCTACAGTTGGAACTGGATCTAAAGTAAATGTCCAAGTACCATCGTTATTGTTTACAGCAAATGGCCCAGCAGTTGGGTCCCAGCTCCAGAAAGGTCCAGTCATTCTTACTTCGTTTGCAGCAATTGAACAAACATCAACCGTAATTTGAAGACCTGAAGCAGCTTGAGTAAACATTTTTAAATCATCAAAATAATAAGTTTTCTCTCCAGCTGTTGCGCCGTTAACACCATAATTAAAGAATACAGATGGTTTGTCATACGTGTATGCTAAATTGATAGCAGCAGTTCCAGCTCCTTGATTAGCAAAATTGAATGTTAATGTTTCCCATTGACCAGCAACAGTAGTTACAGCGTCAGTTTCAACAGTGTGTGTGTTATTTCCGTGTTCTTCAACTTTCAAACGAACAGTAATTCCTGCGTCTGGAGACCAAACTTTCAAGGTCATTTTTTGATTTGATGCCGTAAAAGGAATTGGTGATGCTAAACCTAATTCAGCAGCAGCAGTGATTGTTGTTCCAGCCCAAGGTTGAGCAGTAGCAGATTTAATAACTTTTACAACTGTATTTGCTGCGTTTGTTGGATCCACTTCAATAGTAGATGCTTGAGCTCCTTCGAATCCAATTACACCGTAATCAGTTGTAGTTCCTTCAAATGTTACAGGTAAATTCATTTGTGCTAAAGTTACAACACCACAAGCAACACATTTGTCCCAACAGAACGTGTAAGTTGTATTTGTTGCTGGAATAACCAAAGTTCTGTTAATGTTTCCTCCACCATCATTCGTTCCACAACCATCAGTTGCAATTAAAGATGAACCTCCACCTTCATTTGTTCCCCAGTCACCATTTACGAATTTGTAAAGTTGAGTTGTTCCAATTGCTGAAGCAGGATAAGTTACAGCGATTGACCATAAACCACTTCCTAAATCCGTCATTGCACATGCCGCATTTGATGGCGTCCAATCTGGCAAAGAAGCTCCAACTGTTGAGAAGTTACCTCCAACACGAATTCCGTTTGCATTTAAGGTTGCGCCGCCAGCAAGATACTCGGTTACATCCACTTGGTAAGTAACTGTTACAGGAGCTGGTGGTGTTGATACGAATTCTAAATCATCAAAATAATAAGTTTTAACACCTGCTGTCGCACCGTTAACACCATAATTAAAGAATACAGATGGTTTGTCATACGTGTATGCTAAATTGATAGCCGCAGTTCCAGCACCTTGATTAGCAAAATTGAATGTTAATGTTTCCCATTGGCCGGCAACTGTTGTTACTGCATCTGTTTCAACAGTGTGTGTATTATTCCCATGTTCTTCAACTTTTAAGCGAACTGTGATTCCAGCATCTGGAGACCAAACTCTTAATTTCATTGATTTATTTGTTGCAGTAAATGGAATTGGAGTTGCTAAACCTAAAGCAGCAGCAGCAGTAATTGTTGTTCCAGCCCAAGGTTGAGCAGTTGCAGATTTAACAACTTTAACAACTGTATTAGCTGCATTTGTTGGATCAACTTCAATTGTAGAAGCTTCTGCTCCTTCGAATCCAATAACACCGTACTCGATTGTTGAACCTTCGAATGTTACAGGTAGGTCCATTTGTGTTAAACTTGAGCCTCCACAAGTACCACATTGACCGTAAGTGTTTGTAATTGTTAATGGATCAGTCATCAACCATTTTCTGTTTGCATAACTTGAGTAGTCAGTTACTGGAGCACAAGTACCACCGTTAACCATAGCTTGAATAAGGTTTTCTTGAACGCCATCAACAATCAAAAGATATTCCATATCAGCAGTTGGAGCTGGGTTAAAAGTAAAAGTCCAAGTTCCATCACCATTACTAACTGCAACTGGTCCTCCTGTTGGATTCCATTGCCAAAATGGTCCTGTCATTCTTACTTCGTTAGCTGAAGTACATACTGAAGTTGTAATAGTCAATGTTTGCGAAAAAGCATTCATGACCGAAAACAACGTCAGAAAAAGAGCAATTAAAGCACTCTTTGTAAATAGTCTGTTTAAATTCATAGTATTGTAATTTATAATTTAAGGCTAAATTAAAATAAATTATTGTAAAAAATACAATAACTTAATATTTAACAAAAAAAGTTTTTTATTTTACAACTTTTTCAACCGCAAGATTATGATTTATTGATAGTTAAGTTTGAATATCTGAAAAAAGGCAGTAACAAATCAAACCCTTCACTTTTGAAGAATAAAACTTTGACCACTTGCAATTTGACTTTCCTTAGTTTTTCTTTGAGAAACTAATTGCTGTAAGTACTAACTTCATAAAAAAAGTTATCTCGAACTGTTTTAATTTCTAGAATACTTTTAGCATTTTGAATAAACCTAAAATTACGATCATTTTTGAAGTAAAAAAAAGGAGACCTTTCGATCTCCTTCTCTGTATATTTACTTTCAAATAAATCTACATTATTTCAATTATAAATGAATCACTTCGCCATAAGCTGCTGCTGCTGCTTCCATGATTGCTTCTGACATTGTTGGATGTGGGTGAACCGTTTTAATCAATTCTTCACCTGTTGTTTCCAATTTACGAACAGCAACTAATTCAGCAACCATTTCTGTAACATTTGCACCAATCATGTGACCTCCTAAAAGTTCACCGTATTTTGCATCGAAAATTAATTTTACAAAACCATCTTTGGCTCCAGCTGCACTTGCTTTACCTGAAGCTGAGAAAGGGAATTTTCCAACTTTAATTTCATAACCCGCTTCTTTCGCAGCTTTTTCTGTCATACCAACAGATGCAACCTCAGGTGAACAATATGTACATCCTGGGATATTACCGTAATTCAATGGTTCTGGATGGTGACCAGCGATTTTTTCTACACAAATGATTCCTTCTGCTGATGCAACGTGTGCCAAAGCTGGACCTGGAACAACATCACCGATAGCATAATATCCAGGGATATTTGTTTGGTAATAATCATTCACTAAAATACGACCTTTATCAACTACGATTCCAACTTCCTCTAAACCAATATTTTCGATATTTGCTTGAATTCCAACTGCAGAAAGAACAACATCACATTCGATTTTATCTTCGCCTTTTGCAGTTTTAACTGTAACCACACATCCTGCTCCTTTTGTATCTACTGATTCTACAGAAGCGTTTGTCATTACTTTAATACCAGATTTTTTGAACGATTTTTCCAATTGTTTTGATACTTCCTCGTCCTCCACAGGAACGATATTTGGCAAATATTCAACAACGGTAACTTCAGTGCCAATTGC
Organism: Chitinophaga pinensis; assembly: GCA_943324565.2. GTDB lineage: Bacteria > Bacteroidota > Bacteroidia > Flavobacteriales_D > Crocinitomicaceae > UBA952. The sequence goes on from CALPMC020000117.1 coordinate 6,934, forward strand.
ATTGTAGAAATAAGCGAATTCAACACCGATAGCACCTGATCCGACAACTACTAATTTTTTAGGTTGAGTTGCCAATGTCATTGCTTGACGGTAACCGATGATTTTTTCACCATCTTGCGGAAGATTAGGTAGTTCACGAGAACGAGCTCCAGTTGAAATAATAACTCCTTTTAATGCTGTATATTCAGTTGTAGTTCCTGCTTCATCTGTTACAGCAACTTTTTTACCCGCTTTAATAATTCCGTTTCCTTTAAGAACATCAATTTTATTTTTCTTCATTAAAAACTGAATTCCGTTACTCATTCCATTAGCAACATCGCGACTTCTTTTAACCATTCCTCCAAAATCAGCAGAAGCATCTTTAACTGTAATTCCATAATCAGCTGCGTGAGAAATATATTCAAAAACGTTTGCAGATTTCAACAAAGCTTTCGTTGGAATACAACCCCAATTTAAACAAATACCGCCTAGAGATTCACGCTCAACGATAGCTGTTTTTAATCCTAATTGAGACGCACGTATAGCGGTAACATATCCACCTGGTCCGCTACCAACAACAATAATATCGTAATTCATAATTTTAATTTTAAGGGACAAAATTAATGAAAAAAAATAGAGCGTTATAAACCAATTCGAAAACAAGATTTTTTTCTTTTGACACATGCTTTTTTTCAATCTCTCAATGTTAAAAAAATAGCATAAATAGCATTTTCTTAGGTATCCGTTTCTTTAATTAATGCTTACTTTTGCTCTGAAAAATTTTAGAATGGAAAGCACACTTCAAAAAGAAGCAACACTCGAGCAGGCAATTGATTTAGGACTGAGAGCAGACGAGTTTGAAATGATCAAAGAAATTTTAGGAAGAAGTCCAAATTTTACGGAAACAGCTGTTTATTCAGTGATGTGGTCGGAACATTGTTCTTACAAAAATTCAATTTTATGGTTGAAAACTTTGCCTAAAGATGGCCCTCACATGTTGGTTAAAGCGGGTGAAGAAAACGCTGGTTTAGTTGATATTGGCGACGGTTTGGGTTGTGTTTTCAAAATTGAATCGCACAATCACCCAAGTGCTTTAGAGCCTTATCAAGGAGCTGCAACTGGAGTTGGTGGAATCAATCGCGACATTTTCACAATGGGTGCACGCCCAATAGCTCAGTTGAATTCATTGCGTTTTGGAAACATTGAACAAGCAAGAACGAAGTGGCTTGTGAAAGGTGTTACAAAAGGAATTGGCGATTATGGAAATGCTTTTGGTATTCCAATCGTTGGTGGTGAGGTGTTTTTTGATGATTCTTATAACACGAATCCGTTGGTAAATGCTTTTTCTGCTGGAATCATTGATACAAAGAAAATGATTTCTGCAACAGCAAAAGGTCCAGGGAATCCTGTGTTCATTGTTGGTTCAGCTACTGGAAAAGACGGAATCGCTGGTGCTGCTTTTGCATCTAAAGATATTACTGAAGATTCAGCAAATGACTTACCTTCAGTTCAAGTTGGAGATCCTTTTATGGAGAAATTGCTTTTAGAAGCAACCATGGAATTGGCTGGTACGGATTGTATTCGTGGCATGCAAGATATGGGTGCGGCAGGAATTACTTGTTCAACAAATGAAATGAGCGCCGCTGGAAATGTAGGGATGGATATTCATTTAGACAAAGTTCCAACGCGACAAGACAATATGTTACCTTACGAGATTTTACTTTCCGAATCACAAGAACGAATGTTAGTTGTTGTTGAAAAAGGAAAAGAATCTGTAGTAAA
>CALPMC020000118.1 GCA_943324565.2 Chitinophaga pinensis
CTTTACTCAAAGGATGAATTTTGAAATTTATTTTAAACTTTTGAATTGGGTTCCACCCTTCACTTTTAACTTTTAACTTTTAACTCTTCACTTTTATCCCGATAGAAATCTGGACTGTCAGCTATCAACTTTCAGCTTTCAATTCATTGATCGCCTCCACACATTTCATCCCATCAATCGCAGCAGAAACAATTCCTCCTGCGTAACCTGCGCCTTCAGCGGATGGATAAAGATTCGAGATTTCTTCGTGTTGTAACGTTTCATTGTTTCTAGGAATCAAAATCGGTGAAGAAGTCCGTGATTCGGGTGCGTGAAGTACTGCATCATTTGTCACGAAACCGTGCATTTTTCGACCGAAATCAACAAACGCTTGACGTAAACGTTCCGTAATGAATTCTGGAAAAATCTTATCCATTTCAATACTCACAATTCCAGGCTGATAGCTCGAACGTGGGAAACCTTGTGATTTTTTCTTCTGCACAAAATCCAATAAACATTGCGCCGGTATTTGCTGATTTCTACCTGCCAATTCCCAACATTTACGCTCAATTTCTTTTTGAAAATTCAAACATACAAATGGATCGTTTTCTTTGCCTTTGAAATCACTAGGGTCGACACTTACCACAATTCCTGCATTTGAATAAGGATTGTTGCGTTTCGATGGCGACCAACCGTTTGTAACCACTTCTTCTGTGTCTGTTGCACAAGGAGCAATGATTCCTCCTGGACACATACAAAATGAATATACTCCTTTCTCCTCTACTTGTGTCACCAAACTATAAGAAGCTGGTGGCAAATAATCATCGTTTAACCTTCCGTGATATTGAATTTTATCGATAAATGCTTGCGAATGTTCCACACGAACACCAAGTGCAAATGGTTTCGCTTTGATTTTAATTGCTCGTTTATGTAACAACTCAAAAATATCTCTTGCTGAATGACCCGTTGCTAACACCACATTTTCAACTTCGATAAAATCCCCATTATTTATTTGAATAGCCTTGATTTTTTGACCTTCCACCTTCAAATCTGTCAACTTATGTTCAAAGTGAAATTCACCGCCTTTCTCAAGAATTTTCTCTCTAATTGCAGTTATAATTTGTGGTAGTTTATTCGTTCCAACGTGTGGATGCGCTTCTACCAAAATCTCCTCACTTGCTCCAAAATGAACCAATAATTGAAGAATTTTATCAACATCGCCTCTTTTCTTGGAACGTGTGTACAATTTTCCATCAGAGTAAGTTCCTGCGCCACCTTCACCAAAGCAATAGTTTGATTCTGGGTTTACAATTCCTTCTTTATTTAAAATAGCTAAATCGCGACGTCTATTGCGAACATCTTTGCCTCGTTCAAAAATCACAGGTTTCAATCCCAACTCCAAAGCTCGCAAAGCAGCAAACATTCCTGCTGGACCTCCGCCGATGATGTGAACGATTTTCGTTGAATCTTCAACCTCCTTGAAGTCAAAATCTTGAAGTCTGTTATCTAAAGCTTTGTTTTCAGAAAAAGTAAGCGTACAATTGATTTTAATTTGAACTTTTCGTGCGTCGATACTTCGTTTTTTCCAACGAAATTCAATTTTACAGGTTGGTGAAACGTTTCCTAATTCTTTAATTTTGGAAAGTAAAAATGCTTCATCCTTCGCTTCTTCGGGAGAACATTGAAATTGAATATCTTGCATTAGCCTTCAAAAATTATGGAAAACCACCAAACTTTGTTGTAAAGTTGATTGATTGGATTGGAAACAGGTGTGTTGTCTTGAACGAAACTACTTTTGAATCCGTGCGAATATTTTACTTCAAAACCTACCTTGAAAAACGGAGCAAAGAACTCTACTCCACCACCAATTTGACCTTGAAAATCGTTACGTTTAATTTTCACAAATGGGTCGATGTAATTCTGTGAAGCTTTTTCTTGCGACTGTAAATCAATGGAATATTGTGCTCCAAGTAAAGTATAAGCTGTGAAATTATTGAAGCGCTTTGTTCGAAATTGCAACATCAATGGGAAGTCTAAATTAGTTGAATTTACACGCTCCTCTCCTACTCCTTTTTTGAAATTAAAGCTATCTAAACTCTGATAACTCAAAACGCGTTCTTGAAACGACAATGTTGGAATAAAACGCAAACGTAAAACGGGAGTTCCTAATTTCATGGTTGTCAACATTCCAATTTGTCCACCTGGAGTAGATTTACTTGTAAGACTAACTAAACCATATTGATTGTAGGCATTAACTTCTTGATAAACAGTAAAATCAGCTTTATTAAATCCTAGCATAAATCCAAAGTGAAACAAACGCTTATCAAAGTTTTTATAACGTTCTTGCTTAAATCGCTGTCCAAAAGAAGCGAATGAAATTAAGACAAATAATATTAAAAAACGGTGGTTCATTGAGCTAAGAACGCAATTGATACGACTTTGTTGCAAGATTATTTTGTTCCGACGTAAATTGTAGCAATTCCACCAGAAACAAGAATTGATTTGATGTTTTTATAATTCAATTTCTCCAACACATTCTCAAAATCTTTACCCTCGGGAAAAGCAGCAACCGATTCAGGTAAATAAGCATAGGCTTTTTCGTCTTTTGAAATGCGTTTTCCAAAAAATGGAATGAAATATTTAGAGTAAAATCCGAATGCTTGTTTGATTGGAAACATTTTTGGTTTCGAAAACTCCAAAATAATTGCTTTTCCCCCTGGACGAATGACACGTAACATTTCAGCTAAACCTTTTTCAAGATTTTCAAAATTACGCACGCCAAAACCAACAGTTAATCCATCAAAATAATTGTCATCAAAAGGTAAATCTTCAGAGTCGCCCAATTGCATAGAAACGATATGATCAACTTTTTTCTTTTTCATTTTTTCTTTTCCAACCTCCAACATTCCAGACGAAATATCGATTCCAACTACTTCTTCTGGTTTCAATTTAAGGTTAGCAATTGCAAAATCTCCTGTTCCAGTTGCGATGTCAAGAATTCTTTTCGGATTAATTTCTCGCAATTCTTTTACCGCACGTGCACGCCACAAATGGTCGATTCCAAGCGATAAAAAATGATTTAAAAAATCGTAACGTCCCGAAATATTATTGAACATCTCAGCAACTTCTTCCTTTTTAGAACGATCTGAATTATAAGGTTTTACTACTTTTTTTGACATTTTATGACTTTAGTTGGAAGAAATTCTTTTCCATTCTTTAATTAATTCTTCTTTAGAAATACTTACAACACCTGATTGCTCACAAACCAAACCTCCTGCTAAGTTTGAAATCCCAGCAATGTCGGTAATTGAAGCACCTGCTATTAAACAAAGGGTTGCAACTGCAATAACTGTATCTCCAGCACCAGAAACGTCAGCAATGTTACGCAAATGAGCTGCAATGTAGTATTTTTGATTTCCTTCTTTTATAAACACACCAAACTCCGATAATGTTATGAAAGAAACCGTGTTTTTTAACTTTTCTTCTAAAACGGCAACCGCCTGCTCGAATAAATGGTGTTCATTTTTGAAATCAAAAGTAAGATTCAAACCTTCTTTTAATTCCTTTAAATTCGGTTTAAACAATGTAACTCCTTGATAAGCAAGAAAATTATCTCTTTTCGGATCAACGGTTGTTGGAATATTTGCTGCTTGAGCAAACACAATCACTTGTTGAATCAAGTTTTGGGTTAGAACGCCTTTGTTGTAATCTTCAAAAATAATTCCATCTATTCCTTTGTTGATTAAAGCCTGAATTTGAAATAATAAAGCTTTTTCTTCCGCATCATTTATTGGACTTGTCGTTTCTGAATCGATGCGCAACAATTGTTGTTTATTAGCAATAACGCGAGTTTTAACTGTTGTTTTTCTATCATTTGAAACGATGATTCCTTGCGAAGAAATTCCTTTTTCAGCAAATATATTGGAAAGTGCTTGACCTTGTTCGTCGTCACCAATAACTGAACAAACTATAGGTTGAGCGCCCAAAGCCACTAAATTCAAGGCTACGTTTCCAGCACCGCCAATTCGTTTTTCCTCTTGTTCAAAAGAAACCACTGGTACTGGTGCTTCGGGACTAATGCGATTAACTTTACCAAGAATGTAAGCATCCACCATCACGTCACCGATGACGAGAACGCGTAAATGATTGAATTTAGAAAATAATTGATCGTAATTCACTAGCTCAATTTTGCAAGTCCTTCAGCGATTCTTTTCATCGCTTCTGTTAATGTTTCTTCTGATGCAGCATACGAAATTCGGAAACAATTTGCATCACCAAAAGCCTCACCACTTACTAACGCAACCAATGATTCATCTAGTAAATACATACATAAATCTTCCGCTGAATTAATGGTATAGTTGCCGTATTTTTTACCGAAAAACGAAGAAATATCAGGAAAAACGTAAAACGCACCTTCTGGATTATTTGTGATTACTCCAGGCATTTGATTCAAGGCATTCAATACTAATTCTCTTCTACTTTTGAAAGCTGCAATCATATCAGATAAAACTGCAGGATCTGCCTTCATCGCTGCAATCGCTGCTTTTTGAGTTATTGAACACGTTGCCGAAGTAAATTGACCTTGCACTTTATCACAAGCGTCTGCAATTTCTTTTGGTGCACCAATATAACCTAGTCTCCAACCTGTCATTGCCCAAGCTTTTGAAACACCATTTACGGTTACAACTTGATTATAAATTTCAGGAAATTGCGCCAAACTCTCGTGTTTACCTACGAAATTAATGTGTTCATAGATTTCGTCACTTAAGGCAACAATTTGTGGGTATTTTTTAAGCACGTCTGCTAAGTCTTTTAATTCTTCTTTACTGTAAACAGAACCAGTTGGATTACAAGGAGTTGAGAACATAAACAATTTCGTTTTTGGCGTAATTGCTGCTTCTAACTGCGCTCCTGTGATTTTAAATTCATTTTCGATTCCTGCATTAATGACAACTGGTACACCTTCAGCTACTTTAACGATTTCCAAGTAAGAAACCCAATATGGAGCAGGAATAATTACCTCGTCTCCTTCATTAATTAGGCTTAAAACGACGTTTGCAATTGATTGTTTAGCACCTGTAGATACAACGATTTGATTTTTTGCATAATCCAAGTTGTTATCTCTTTTAAACTTCAATGAAATACTTTCGCGCAAATCATCATATCCTGGAACGGGTGTGTACATTGTGAAGTTATTATTCATAGCTTCCAACGCTGCGTCTTTAATAAATTGAGGAGTGAAGAAATCGGGTTCACCTAAGGATAAAGAAATTACATCTTTTCCTTGTGCTTTTAACTCACGACTTTTTCTCGACATTGCAATTGTTGCCGACTCTTCCATTGCCATTAGGCGATCTGATAATTGAATCATTTTTTTGCTGTTATTTTTGCGTGCGAAGTTACCAATTATTAAATTAAAATGAAGCTACATTCTCTATTCCTAACTTTTTTAAATTAAAATAAACCTTTTTCAAAACAATTTAAAAAGAAAATCATACTTTTGCACCCTCAAATGAGAACGTTACTCTATTAAACGATCACTTATTATTAACCACTTTCAGATGGATAGAGCGCTGAAATACAAATTTTAAAAAGCCACATGGCAGATTCAATTAACCCGCAGGGAACTGCAGATTTCGATTGGGAAGCGTTACAACTTGACGGTTACTCAAAAATTCAACGTTCAGAAATGTCTGATCGTTACGAAAAAACATTAACTTCTATCAACGAGAAAGAAGTAATGCAAGGAACAGTTGCAATGATTACTAAAAAAGAAGTAATTATCAACATCGGTTACAAATCAGAAGGTGTTGTTGCATCTAATGAATTCCGTTACAATGCTGACTTAAAAGTTGGTGATGTAGTGGACGTTTATGTTGAATGTCGTGAAGACAAAACAGGACAATTAATCGTTTCTCACAAAACGGCTCGTATGCACTCTGCATGGATTCGTGTGAACGATGTATTACGTACAGGTGAAATTATCACTGGTTATGTAAAATGTCGTACCAAAGGAGGATTAATCGTTGATGTTTTCGGTATCGAAGCATTCTTACCTGGTTCTCAAATTGATGTTAAACCAATCCGTGATTACGATATCTACGTTGGTAAAAACATGGAATTCAAAGTTGTGAAAATCAATGAAGAATTCAGAAATGTTGTTGTTTCTCACAAAGCGCTTATCGAAGCTGAGTTAGAAGAACAGAAAAAACAAATTATCTCAGGTCTTGAAAAAGGACAAGTATTAGAAGGAATCGTTAAAAACATTACATCTTACGGTGTATTCATCGATTTAGGTGGAGTTGACGGTTTGATTCACATAACAGACCTTTCTTGGGGTCGCGTAACGCATCCAGAAGAATTGTTAGAATTGGATCAAAAAATCAATGTTGTTATTCTTGACTTTGATGACGATAAAAAACGTATCGCTCTTGGCTTAAAACAATTACAACCACATCCATGGGATTCTTTAGATGCTAACTTAAATGTTGGTGACAAAGTTTCTGGAAAAGTTGTAGTTATGGCTGATTACGGTGCATTCATTGAAATCGCTGCTGGTGTTGAAGGTTTAATCCACGTTTCAGAAATGAGCTGGTCACAACATTTACGCTCTGCACAAGATTTCATGGCAATCGGAGATACAGTTGAAGCTGTTATCTTAACATTAGATCGCGAAGAAAGAAAAATGTCTTTAGGTATCAAACAATTGATGCCAGATCCATGGAATGATATCGAAGTTAAATACTCTGTTGGTTCACGTCACAATGCGAAAGTTCGTAATTTCACAAACTTTGGTGTATTCGTTGAATTAGAAGAAGGAGTTGACGGATTAATCCATATCTCTGACCTTTCTTGGCAGAAAAAAATCAAACACCCATCAGAATTCTGTAAAGTTGGTGAAGGATTAGAAGTTGTTGTTTTGGAAATCGATCGCGATAACAGAAGAATTTCTTTAGGCCACAAACAATTAGAAGAAAATCCTTGGGATGTATTTGAATCAACCTTCGCTGAAGGTTCTATTCATAGCGGTACAATTATCGATATGAAAGACAAATCAGGAATCGTTTCTCTTCCTTATGGTGTTGAAGGAATTTGTCCTGCTAAACACTTGAAAAAAGAAGACGGAAGCCAAGCGAAAGTGGAAGAAATCCTTGATTTTAAAGTGATTGAATTCAACAAAGAAGCTAAGAAAATCGTTGTTTCTCACACAAGAACATTTGAAGAAGGAGAAGACAAACCATCTACACCAAAAGCAGGTAAAAAACCAGCTTCAACTGGAGGAGGTTCTTCAACTGATCAAGCAGTGAAAGCTTTGAACAACAGTTCAGAAAAATCAACTCTTGGTGATTTCGATGCATTGTCTGCTTTGAAAGAAAAAATGGAAAAAGGAGAATAATCTCCCCAAACTATAAATTAAGAAAGAGGTCTTCGGGCCTCTTTTTTTTTGCATTCGTGTATAAGCTGTTAATAACTCAAAAAGTAAAATAAACTATCCTTAACTGAAAAAAAATATATTGATTAAATTTGTGTGCAATTATGACAAACACTGAATTAAAGGGAAAAGTCAAAGATATTTTCGCTGCGTATTTGGAGCAAAATGGCCACCGAAAAACACCGGAGCGATATGCAATACTCGCAGAAATTTATGATTACGAAGGGCATTTTGACATCGAAGCATTATATGTGAAAATGAAAGGTCACAATTATCGCGTTTCTAGAGCTACACTTTATAACACGATTGAATTACTAATTGCTTGTAATCTAGTTAGAAAACATCAATTTGGTAAAAACATTGCCCAATTTGAAAAATCACACAGTTCCAAGCAACACGATCACGTTATACTAACTGATACTGGAGAAGTAATTGAATTTTGTGACCCACGCATACAACAAATAAAAGCAACGATTGAAGAACTTTTTAATGTAGAAATCAATCATCATACTTTATATTTTTACGGTACCAAAAAATCCCCAAAGAAATAATGAGTTTAGCAATTGAATTACATAAAGCAAGTCCACTTTCTATTTTTGAACTAAAAGGTAGAATAATAAGCGACAACGATTTGGTAGAACCAAATAACCTATTAAATTCATTGAAAGATTGGAACATTGTTTTTGATCTAACTCAACTTACCCATACCAATTCAAGTGGAATTGCATTCATGGTTAAATCTATGACGCGTGCAAGAATCAACAATGGCGATGTGGTATTACTCAACCCAAATAGTGGATTATCAAAATTATTCGAAATAACTAAAATGCACGAAGTGTTTACAATTTATGAAACACTTGAAGATGCAAAAAATCACTTTAAGCAATAAAAATGAAAGTAGATGTTCTGTTAGGTCTTCAATGGGGAGATGAAGGAAAAGGGAAAATTGTTGATGTTCTAACACCCAAATACGATATAATCGCTCGTTTTCAAGGTGGCCCAAATGCTGGTCACACACTTGAATTTAATGGTATAAAACACGTTTTACATACTATTCCTTCAGGAATTTTTCATTCAAATGTGATTAACTTAGTTGGAAATGGAGTTGTAATTGACCCAGTGATTTTCAAAGGAGAATTAGATAAATTAGCACC
>CALPMC020000119.1 GCA_943324565.2 Chitinophaga pinensis
GATATTTACTTATTGCGCGATTTTAGAAATGCAAATGCTGAAGTTAGGGTTTGCACGATTCCAACATTTCAAGTCACAACTGAAACGCCACAAAGTTTCTCTGAATTTATTCATCAGCGTTTGCGTTGGGTTGCAAAAACAGGAAATGTGCGCGATCATTTGAGCACCTTTTTAGCGGTAGTGCAATTCTTTTTGACCATCGGATTTTTCAGCAGCCTTATTTATTTTCTTCTCGATTCAAAATTTGAGTTGGCGCTAATCACTTTCACATTGAAAGTTTTAGTAGATCTATTACTCTTTTTACCCTTTTTCTATCGCTTCAAACGTATGAAAGCTTTGTTGCTTCTGCCAGTTTACCAACTTTTGTTACCTTTTTATAACCTACTGATTTTAGTTTTAATTCCTTTTTTTAAACCGATTTGGAAAGGCAGAGAATCGGGGGTGAAATAAGTGTTTTGGAGTTGATTTTATTAACTTTTTGATTAATTGATGATACAATCATCCTCCTCAGTCCTCCTTCAAAGGAGGAAGCCTTTAATCACACTTCGGAAGAAATTCTTGTTTTGAGAAGAAATCTATCTCTTTTCCACGATTTTAAAGCTCACCCACGATCCAGTTTCTCCCCTTGAGGGGAGATTAAGAGGGGTGACCTGTAAACTAAAACTTTACAATCTTACGCCTTTGTTTTAACCCCGAATTTTCTAATTGCAAAAAATACTCCCCAGCTGCAAGTACGCTAATATCCAACGGCAAACTCTCCGTGTTTTTTGGAACGAATATTTTTCTAACCAAGCGCCCACGTGCATCAATAATCAGCAATTGACTATCGTTTATAAGTGCGCTGAATTGAAGTGTTAAACTACCACTCGTAGGCGAAGGATAGACCAACCACGAAAAACCCGTTGGCGGGGGTGTGACCGTGTCTTGCGGAATGGTAACAAAAACTGTAACACTATCCACCAAATCGACAATGCAGGGAACGGTTTCACTTGTATCAATTAAACCAAAATAATACGTCGTGGTAACTTCTGGTGTGGTGATGGGGTTAAGAATGGTGGTATCACTCAAACCTAAACTTGGCCACCAACGATACACCAAATCGTTCCAACAACCCTCACAACTGGCTTGTAAACTCACATTTTCACCCAACGTATCAATCTCACCTCCAAGCCCTGCGGAAATTTCAGGAAGTTCATAAACGCCGAAATCGTCGAAGTAGTAGTAGGAAAAACCACAACCCTGAGTCTCTGAACATAAATAATCATCCCAAGTAATATCCTCAAAACAACCAACTGTCATAAATTTTTCTTCGCCTTTTGCATCATAAATTCCTTTAACTAAAACCCAATTCACAGTATCTCTTATTATTTCAGTTGCTCCAATACCATCGGTGAAGTAAATTCTATCAAAAGAATTACTAATCAATGAATCTTTAGTAAATCGTGCTTGAATACAATTAGTAGAAGACCAATCTACATTTGGCGTATTTACATAAAATGAAGTGCAGTACATTTTTTGTTTTAGGGTTTGTAATAAAGGAACCTCAATATACTCTCCTCCTTCCGAATTTGGATTACCTGTTGGTCCTGCCCCAGCATAACCTAAACCAGTTCTTGCGTATTGATAACCACTTAAATTTTGGGGTATTTTAAATGCGCATTGATGAAAGTAATCTGAACTTCCACTGCAAAAATGATAATGACTATTTGGTTGAAACCATGGAATGGCTCTACAAATTGCACTTATACCCGAATAAGGTGGATTAAATAAATCTTGAGGACATGTATCATAAATTTCAAAACTAGGATTTGGAACTAGATTTAGCTGAGTATGTGCAAAACTTGAATACAAAACAAAGGTTGATAGGAGTACTATCAACCTTGTTTTGTAAAGTATATTAATTTTTTTATTCATTATTCTATAACTAATTTTCCAGTTTCAGTTTTACCTTTCAAATTTACTTTAAAAGAATAAAATCCAGCTGCCTTTTCTTTGAAGTCTATAAATCCTGTTTTGCTATCGTAATCTATTTTCTTTGAGAAAATGATTCTACCGAATAAGTCAACTATTTCTAAACTAGCGGTTTCGTTGGGTTCTATTGTAATTTCATAATTCACATAATCCGTTGCAGGATTTGGGAAGAAACGAACAAAGTTTGGTTCAAGGATTGTATTTGAAGAAATACTATTCGAAGAACGACGAGTACTGCTATTTTCAACATCTATACCTAACATCACTCTTGCTGAAAAAACAGCATTACCTGCACCGCGAGGTGAAAGAAAAGCAATTTCATTCATCCTTTTTTTAATGAAAGCATTTATAGGTAACATATAGTTTTCCACTTTTGAAATTGGTTATATCAGCATGCAATTTAAGAACTTTTAATATGCTTTGCAATACGTGTTTTTACCTGATTTTGATTTTAACAGTTCGATGTCTAAAAAAAACACATCCAGTTTTAATATAGAATTATGACAATCTTTAGGATTAAAACTTACAATTTCCTAGTTACCCATTTTATTACACAATACCAAATTCATCTTTCGTTAGCAACTATCAACAACTAAAGCTTTCAAACGCTTCAACTATTTTATCCATTCAAACTTCCAATAAATCCTATCTGTTTTGTACCTTTGAAATTCGATGGATCACAAACTCATAATTAAAGATATAAAGAACAAAAAGCTCGAGAAGATTTACTTTCTTCACGGCGAAGAACCTTTTTATATCGACTTGATTAGTAATGCTGTTGCCGAACACGCTTTAGAAGATTTTGAGCGCGACTTTAACCAAACAGTTTTATATGGTAAGGATTGTGATATTCTCGCGCTTTTAAGTGAGTTGAAATCCTATCCAATGATGTCGGAAAGGCGAGTAGTAATCTTAAAAGAAGCACAAGATTTAAAACAAATTGATGAATTAGAATCCTATCTCGATTCTCCTTTGGAATCAACAGTTTTTGTAATTTGTTACAAGTATAAAGCTTTTGATGCGCGTAAAAAGTCAATTAAAAACGCTGCAAAAAACGGAATTGTTTTTAAATCCGAAAAAGTAAGAGAGTATCAATTGTCAGAGTGGATTCAAGCTTACGTTAAATCGCTAGGTTTCGGAATCACTTCAAAAGCGGGAATGCTTTTAGCGGAGTTTTTAGGAAATGACCTCGGAAGAATTGTAAAAGAAATCGAAAAATTGTCCTTGCTAATTGAGGCTGGAACAACGATCAATGAAATTCACATCGAAGAAAATATTGGGATTTCTAAAGACTACAACATTTTTGAATTGACAAATGCAATCGCTACAAAAGACAGTGTGAAAGCGTTTAAAATTGTGCAGTATTTCGAGTACAATCCGAAAGCGGGGGAGTTGGTTGCCATTATTCCGAATTTATTTAAGTTGTTTACGCAGTTGATGAAAATTCACTTTTTACCGAATAAATCACGAGATGTGGTTGCTCAAACTTTGGGTGTTCATCCTTTTGTGGCCGGAGAATTGACCAATCAGCGCAATAATTATGACCCTAAAAAATTAGCTCAAAACATTGCGACACTTCACGAATACGATTTAAAGGCTAAAGGAGTTGGAAATTCAACGTTTCCATCAGGGGAATTGATGCGCGAAATGACCTATAAACTTTTGTATTAATGGCTTCTTTTTTCGCACCTGAAATCATTTTAGAATCGCAAGCTTACACCCTTTCCGAAGAAGAATCAAAACATTGTGTACGCGTTTTACGGAAGAAAAAAGGAGATGTTTTAGAATTATTGAATGGTAAAGGAGTGCAATTGAAAGCGCGCATCATTGACGATAATCCAAAAAAATGTTCCGTGGAAGTGCTCGAAGCTATTTTGCATCCAGAAGCTTCAACTGAAATTCATATCGCTGTTGCTCCCACAAAAAATATGGACAGAATCGAGTGGTTTTTAGAAAAAGCAACAGAACTGGGTTTAACGAAATTGACCTTTTTGAAGTGCGCAAATAACGAGCGAAATAACGTAAATTTAGAACGCATTCATAAAATTGCAGTCGCTGCGATGAAGCAATCCAAACGTTTCTATTTACCTGAAATTGAAGATTTAAAATCGGTAACTGCTTTTATCAATGAAACTCCAAAAGCATACATTGGACATTGCTACGAAGGAGAAAAAGCACCATTGAAATCAATGAACGAATTCATTCCCTTTTTAATCGGTCCCGAAGGCGATTTTTCTGAAACAGAAGTAAAATTAGCGCTAGAGAAAGGCTTCATTCCTATCAATCTTAGTGAAAATCGACTCCGAACGGAAACTGCTGCGTTGACGGCTGTTTTTGGTTTGATTTATTGATTTTGTTTATTACGATAAATAAATGTTTGACAATGAATTAGTTTTGTTTATTATAGTAAACAAAACTTAAAAGGAATCGAATATTGGAATAACCGCAAGTTTTTGTTGAATTTTGGGTTTAAAGGTTTTCAGTAAAATAGCAATAACTGAAATAAATTAACTTTCTCTTTTATTGTATTTTGTAATTACAAAACCATGATTGTGTTTTTCATCAGGTGCTTGGTGACCCACAATTGTTTGTTCCCATTGGCTTTCATCAAATGTTGGAAAAAAAGTATCAGCTCCAAAAACTCCTTGAACATAGGTAATGTACATTTCATCGATACAGTTAAGTTCCAAGGCCATTTTGTAAATTTCTCCGCCACCAATAATAAAAACTGTGCGTTCGGTTTCATTTTGAAAAGCATTTAAACAGTCTTCTAACGAATGGAAAATCAAACAATTTGGTGCTTCTAAGGTTTGATTGCGCGTTAAAATTACGTTCAATCTATTTGCAAGAGGACGATATTTTTCTGGAATGGAATCGTAATTTCTTCGTCCCATAACTACGATATGTTCTTTAGTCGTTTCTTTAAAAAATCGCATATCGGCGGGCAAATGCCACATCAAATCGTTGTTTTTTCCGATTCCTCTTTCGGCATCCATTGCCACAATTAGTGCTATTTTCATACTTTAAACGGCTACTGCGGCTTTAATGTGCGGATGCGGATCGTAACCTACTAATTCAAAATCTTCAAATTTAAAGTCAAAAATATCTTTCACTTCAGGATTGATTTTCATTGTTGGAAGCGGTCTGAAATCACGGGTTAATTGTAAACGTGCCTGCTCCAAATGGTTGGAATACAAATGTGCATCACCCAATGTGTGAACGAAATCCCCAGGCTGTAAACCACAAACTTGCGCCATCATCATCGTCAATAAAGCATAAGAAGCAATGTTGAAGGGAACACCTAAAAATGTATCGGCACTGCGTTGATACAGTTGGCAACTTAATTTTCCTTCAGCCACATAAAACTGAAAAAAGGCGTGACAAGGCGGTAATTTCATATTCTCAATTTCACCAACATTCCAAGCAGAAACGATGATACGTCGTGAATCAGGATTATTTTTAAGTTGATCAACTACTTGTTTGATTTGGTCGATGTGACGTCCATCGGCAGTTGGCCAACTTCTCCATTGCGACCCATAAACAGGACCTAAATTTCCATTTTCATCTGCCCATTCGTCCCAAATAGAAACATTGTTGTCTTTTAAATATTGGATGTTGGTATCGCCTTTTAAAAACCACAACAATTCGTGAATAATCGAACGTAGATGTAGTTTTTTAGTTGTCAATGCAGGAAAACCTTCATTCAAATCAAAGCGCATTTGGTAACCAAAAACAGAAATCGTTCCCGTTCCTGTGCGGTCTTCTTTCGTTACGCCTTTGTCTAATATATGTTGTAATAAATCGTGGTATTGTTTCATTAACCTTTATGCTATAAAATTTGAAGTAAAGATAGTTGTAAAAAGTATAATGTGGTTAACTGTAAAAAATAACAATTAGCATTTTAGTTCAAAAAATGAAAGGGGGATTTTAAAATAAATTTTTAAACCACCTCATACAAATCCTTCACACCAAACACTCTTGAAATTGTAAAACCTTCAGCATATCTCATTCCAGCTGGTCGTCCCATATTGAGCATTCTACCTTTGATGAAATCAAAAAACTCTTCTCCAGAAATGGGAGTTGAAGGTTCTGGACTGTTTGGGTCGTAAAATTGCGTTTTGAACGCTTTGATTACTTCGATTTTTCGTTCAACAAAAGGAGTAACATCAATTACAAAGCTTGGTTCTAAATAAAAATCTTGAATGTAATGTGCTACCAAACGCGGACGATGTGGCAGTTGCTCTTGTCTTTCCATGCTTGTTTCAATTTTGCGTAAACCAGCTAAAAAACAAGCGTCTTCCACTAATTTCCCTGCTCTTCCGTGGTCAGGATGACGGTCAGAAATACTATTCGCTAAAACAATTTCAGGTTGATACTTACGAATTTGCTCGATGATCAATCGTTTGTTTTCTGCATTGTCTTCAAAAAATCCATCGGGCATTCTTAAGTTTTCACGTGCTGACAATCCCATGATTTTAGATGCATCTGCCGCTTCTCCATAGCGCGTTTCGACTGTACCTCTTGTTCCTAGTTCTCCTTCTGTAAGGTCTATGATTCCGACTTTTTTTCCTTCCGCAACATAGCGCATAAGCGTTCCCGAAGCTGATAATTCAACGTCGTCTGGATGTGCTGCAAAAGCGAGGATGTCAAGTTTCATAATAATTGCGAATTAAATAGTTGCAAATTGCAAACGAAAAAACGTAAAATAAATTGCGAGTTGGAATTTCGTTCGCAACTCGCAATTAGAAATTATTTAGTTCGCTAAAGCGTAGCTTTCCACACTCGGGCAAGAACAAATCAAGTTTCTATCTCCGTAAGCGTTATCAACACGACGAACAGGAACCCAGTATTTAAATTCTTTCAAGTAAGGTAATGGATAAACAGCTTCTTGTGGTGAATATGGATAATTCCAATCTTTATTGATGATACAATCCGCTGTGTGTGGTGCATTTTTCAATAAGTTATTCGATTTAGCTGCGTGACCGTTTTCAATCTCGCGAATTTCTTCACGGATTTTAATCATCGCTTCGATGAAACGATCTAATTCTTCTTTGTCTTCTGATTCAGTTGGCTCAATCATCAATGTTCCTGCAACAGGGAAAGAAACCGTTGGTGCGTGGAAATTAAAGTCAATTAAACGTTTCGCCATATCAGCAACTTCAACTTCAGAAGTGCGTTTAAAATCACGGCAATCTAAAATCATTTCGTGAGCAACTGTACCATTTTTTCCTGTGTACAAAATATCGTAATGTCCTTTCAAAGAAGCAGCGATATAATTGGCATTTAAAATCGCAATTTCAGTAGATTCACGTAAACCAACAGCGCCTAACATTTTGATATAACCATAAGAAATCAACAAAATTAGTGCACTTCCATAAGGAGCAGCTGAAACTGCGTGAATCGCGTTTGTTCCTCCAGCTTCAATAACAGGACTTCCCGGTAAGAAAGGAGCTAAATGGGCTGCCACACCAATTGGGCCCATTCCTGGACCACCACCACCATGAGGAATTGCAAATGTTTTATGTAAATTCAAGTGACAAACATCAGCACCAATATTCCCTGGATTTGTTAATCCTACTTGAGCGTTCATATTTGCACCATCCATATACACTTGTCCACCATTTTCGTGGATGATCGTTGTGATTTCGCGAATTCCTTCTTCGTAAACACCGTGAGTTGATGGATAAGTAACCATTAAACCTGCTAAAGAATCTTTCAATTCAACTGCTACTCTTTTTAGTTCTTCAATATCAATATTTCCGTTTTCGTCACAACCTGTAACTACCACTTCAAAACCAGCCATAACAGCTGATGCAGGATTTGTTCCGTGTGCAGACGAAGGAATAATCATTTTCTTTCTGTGGAAATCGCCACGAGATTCATGGTATGCTTTAATTACCATCAAACCAGCATATTCTCCTTGAGCTCCTGAATTTGGTTGCAAAGAAACAGCTGCGAAACCTGTACATTCACACAAATCTTTTTCTAATTGACGGAACATTTCATGGTAACCTGCTGCTTGTGATAGCGGTGCAAACGGGTGCATGTTTGCAAATTGTGGATTTGTAATCGGAATCAATTCACTTGCTGCATTCAATTTCATAGTACAAGATCCTAATGGAATCATACTGTGTACCAAAGATAAATCTTTATTCTCCAAACGTTTCAAGTAACGCATCATTCTTGATTCTGAATGATAACTATTGAATACTGCGTGCGTGAAAACGCCATCCGTTCTTAAAGCATCTGCGCTTAAACTTACTGCTGAAAGTGATTCTGCAGTTTCGTTCCCAAAAATGGAAAGAATTGAATTAACATCAGCTAATGTATGAGGCTCTCCGAAGCTAATCGTTAATTCTGAATCATTTAAATAATTGAAATTCATTCCAGCTGTTTCTGCTTTTGAACGAATTGAAGCACAATCAACACCTTTTAACCAAATAGTATCAAAGTAAGAGTTAGCACCTAATGAAACACCTAATTTATTTAAACCTGCTGCCGTTGTTGCCGCTAATTTGTGTGCATGCGTTGCAATCGCTTTCATACCATCTGGTCCGTGGTAAACAGCATA
>CALPMC020000120.1 GCA_943324565.2 Chitinophaga pinensis
TATGTCAAAGAAAAATAAGCAACTAATCAATGTGGTTTACTCTACCAATCCAAATTTCAGTTATGAATCTGAAAGCGAAGAGGAACAGGAAACTTTGCCAAAAAATCAGCAAAAAATGTATGTTTCAATAGATAGAAAACAACGAGGAGGAAAGGATGTTACTTTGGTAGAAGGTTTTGTTGGAACAGAAGATGATTTAAAAGATTTAGGCAAAATACTCAAAAGTAAATGTGGCGTTGGTGGTTCTGTAAAAGATGGAGAAATTCTAATTCAGGGTGCTTTACGCGATAAAGTTTTCGATTTACTTATAAAAGATGGCTACACACAAACGAAGAAAAAAGGGGGATAATTTTTTTTTTGAGTGTATGCTTTCGTAACCCCATTCACAATATTAATCAAATTCATTCTGCTAAAAATAATCTAAATTTGAGCAATTATTTTCATTTTGCCTTTCTTTTTGCATGATCAAAAAGAAACAAATTCGCCGCGGCGAATCTAGGCTTTGAATTTCATTTTGTTTGCAAATTATTATTAAACAATTATTTATGGTTCGTAGCAAAGAATTTTAACTCCTTCCTGAAATTGGATATTAGCGGATGTTCTTTCAGAAATCCTCAAAATTCACCAATTTCAGTTCAGTAGCTAAAACCATGAAATTCAAGGCCGAAGATTGTTCGCTAATATTCAATAAATAGTTCTCACTTCGAATAAATTCTTAATTTTCAACATTGAAATATTTTACCTGTGCGATTGCAAATACTAAATATTGTTTTCATGTAAACTCAATAATTAGCTGAAATTCTGAAAACTGTAACTCAAATCTGTCCAAATATGAAATAAGCCATAACCAGATTCGCTACAAGCAATCCGCCGCGGCGGATGAATTTAATTGGCGATTAACTTCGTTGCTGCTAACGCGGTCCATATAACCATTAAAAAAACAATTAAACACAAATGAAAAAACTAACCTTAATTTTATCGCTGCTTTTATTCTGCACCTATGGATTTTCTCAGAGTCGCTATATTCCAACAGCTGTAAAAAAGATAGTTTACTCAAGAGATGGTGGCGCATGTCAATGCTGTGGAAGTTCCGTTGATTTAGAATACGATCACATAACACCATTTTCATGCGGTGGACAAAGTACTACTTCAAATATTCAGTTGCTTTGTTTGAAGTGCAATCGAAGTAAATCCAATAGTTGCTATTGTAAAATTCATGACAGAAAAGTGGGAACTAATTGCTGTGATGGGAATACTAACAACACTGGAACAACTTCTTCAGCAGTTCAATGTTCTGGCACAACAAAAAAAGGTGCAAAGTGCAAAAATAGAACGACCAATTCCAATGGCAGATGTCATTTACACTAATTTTAACCAACAATTTGAAAAGCTATGAGCACTAATAACTTATTCGCAATAGATACAAAAACAGAAGAAGTAATCGTTTCAGAATCTCCAAAAGGGAGCAACAAGATCAACTTAATAGAACGAATAAAACGCCAAGAAAACGAATTACTTTACAATGCTGTTGTAACTTTAACAAGTATAACCAATGCTCCAGATTTGGACATGAGCATATTCAAGGCAATGGATAAAGTATGCCAACTGATTTATGGAAAACAGAAAGGAAATAAGTAAATGTCATTTTTTTCTTTAAAATATTTTAAAATTATTTTCTAATTCCCCCAAATTTTACCAGTAGAAACGCCATGGCAAGAATTACATTGTCCAGAAGACAAAGCTGAGCCCATGTATTGTTTTTGTCCTGTTGGACCTGTAATCGCAGGGTATAATCCATTGATTGAAACGCTTGCTGTGGTGTAGAAATTACCTTTTGAATCGATTTTTACGGTTGTAACTAAATTGCCGGTACCGTTTGGTCCAGAGTATAATTCGATAGTTCCAGAGTTCAAAGTGCTTGTCTGTGCTTCGTTATAGGCTGTTCCCGCAACTGTAAAACAACCTTCACCTTTTCCACCCGAAGTGTGACATTGCATACAATTTTGACCCATGTTGTGGCTATCATCGTCGCCCGCTTTACTGATGTTAGTTTCATCGCAGCTACCGCTTTTTTCACACGAGTTGAACGAAATAAAAGAACCCACTGCTAAAAAGGTTCCGAAAAGAATTGTGTTTAGATTTTTCATTTTTTTTGTTTTAGTTTAAAAATTATATTTTGGACGAAGCGAGATTAAACTTCCCCCTTCGCCGCGGCGAAGAAGGGGTTCGCCGCGGCGAATGAGGGGGATGAATTTTATATTTTACAAAATAAAGCTTATTTGTCACCTCCCTCAATCCCTCCTCAAGGAGGGAAGACCAAATTCTAACTTCGAATTTAAAACTCTTAACTTTCAGTTTTCGACTTCAATTTCATTCCTCTGCTTTATTTTTTAGTGCCATTAATAGTGTATAAGCGCCTTTGCTTACGATTTCTTTTCCGTCAAAGTTAGAATAATTTAAGACTTCTACCCAGCCATTTTCTTTCGTGCCAACTTCAACTTCTAACATTTCAAACGTTTGTTTTCCTTGTTTTACGAATACGTAATTTTTTCCTTCAAAACTCACAATTGCTTCTTCTTCAACTGCTAAAACTTGATTACTTTTCAATTCAATCTCCGCATTCATATACATTCCAGGGAACAAGCTTTTATCATACTTCGAAAAATGACAGTGAACTTCTGCGCTACCAACTTCTGAAATTGCTTGACTTATAAGAATTATCTCACACTCAAATTTCTTGTCGGAATCGCTATTAGAATAAGCTATCAATTTCTGTCCAATGGCCAATTTCACAAGATCTTTTTCAAAAACTTTCAAATTCAAGTGAATATCAGTTGGGTCCACCAATTCAAAAAGCACGTCAGTTGGGTTTACGTATTTCCCGATATTCACATTAACGTTTGAAACAAAACCATTGAAAGGCGCTGTCAACGTAATACTCCTTGAAATTGAGTTTTCTGTTAGGTTACGAGGATTTATATTAATCAACTTCAATTTTTCAGCTAACGATTGCAGGGAAATTCGCAAGTTTTGAAAATCTGCTTTTGCCTGTTGAAAAGCTTTATCACTCGTAGATTTTGATTTATTTAATTCCTTTTGACGTTCAAATTCTTGCTCTGCAAATTCCAATTTCGACTTCGTAATCAAATAATCTTCTTGCAATTGAATATACTGTTGATCTTCCAAAACGGCAATTACTTCACCTTTAGAAAGTCGCATTCCAGGAAGAAGTTTCGTTGATTTTAAATAACCACCAAGCGGAACACTTATTGAAATCAAATTTTGAGGTGGAACATCAATTTTACCATTGAGTTTTACAATTCCAGAAATCGACTTCGTTTCTAATTTATGACTTGAAATGTTAGCAGATTTGAATTGTGCATTAGTCAAGGTAACAGTTGAATTGATAGCGACTTTATCTTCAGCAGGATTTGGTTCCTCTGCACCGCCACAACTATAAAGGAAGCTGAATGCTATTAAATATATGATTGTTTTCATTGGTTCTATTTATTAATTAAATAATTGATTTTTATTAAGTTGAAATTATAATTTCGAACTATTTCAAGGTAATTTCTTTGCATTTGAAGCGCTTGATTATTCAAATTCGACCATTCCAAATAATTGATTTCTCCTTTATTGAAAAGCTCCATCGCTGTTTTTTGAATAAGCTTTGCATTTGGAAGTTGTTGTTGTTCAAAGAAATTAATCATTGTTTGATTGTTTTTCTGCTGTGCAAGTGCCGATTGAAGCTCTGTGTTGTGTTGATTTTTACCGTATTCCAACTCGTTTTCTGCAATTTTAATTGCATTTCCTGAAGCTTCAATTCGAGCTTTTTGAGCCCCATAAAACAACGGAATTCCTACACCTATCTGAGCACCGTTGAAACGATTATTGGCAGCATAAACCTGATTGTCGGCGCCTGTTCCTCGGAAACTTTGGTTAAAGTAGCCAATTGTAAAATCAGGTAAAAGTTTTGATTTTTCCAATCGTTCTTGGGCGTTTGCAATCGCCACTTTTTCTTCCATCAATAATAGTTGCGGATGAGATAGGTTTGATTCCGTTTGATCAATGAGTTGCATTTTAAAATCGTCGGCCTGAGGTTCAAATTTTTGAGTTGAATTCAACACTAACTGAAACTGTAATTGTGCAATCTCTTCCTCTGCCTTTAACAATTCGCGTTGCATCAAAAGCTCTCCAAGTTGGGATTCTGCGGCTGTTTTTTCTAAAATGGACGTTTCACCTTTCTCAAAACGCGAAGTTGATTTCTCAACAAAAAGCGTGTAATTGTCTATCGCCTCTTTCAAAACTTTCGATTGTTCTTTCAAGAGCAACAAATGATAAAAAAGCTCTGAAACCACTCGTTTTGTTTCTGATTCAGAAAGATTTACCGCTAAAACGGATTCTTTCCAATTTTCTGCAAGAAACTTTTTTTGGTTGCTGTATACGCTAGGAAAATTAAAGCTTTGCGAAAGGACAAATTTCGTGTCAAAATAAGCACTATTTACTTGTCCAAACTCTGAGGAAAAATTGCTTTTTTGTAAATCAAGCGCTGAGCCAATCAACTTATTCTGATAGTCGGCAATCAATTGTTTGTTCTTAATTGAAAGGTTATTTTTCAACGCTAAGTCTTTCGCTTCATTTAAAGTAATCGTCTGAGAATAACCTGTGAATAAAGTACTTAAAAACAATAAAAGTACAATACTAACTTTCGGCGCTTTCACTTTTTTAGGTTGAATATTTTCAAAAATTACATACAAAACGGGTAAAACGAAAAGCGTAAGGAAGGTAGCCAAAAGTAAACCTCCAATCACAACGGTTGCCAAAGGCCGTTGCACTTCCGCTCCTGCACCATTACTTAACGCCATTGGTAAAAAACCAAGAGAAGCCACGAAAGCAGTCATTAAAACGGGACGCAAACGAACTTTTGTCCCTGTAATTACGATACGATTTAGATTTCTCATTCCCGATTCTTTTAAACGATTAAACTCTGCAACCAAAACGATTCCATTCAGAACGGCAACACCAAAAAGCGCAATAAAACCAACACCAGCACTGATACTGAAAGGCATTCCACGCAAGGCTAAAAAGTAGATTCCACCGATTGCCGACAAAGGAATTGCTGTATAAATCAACAAGCCGTGTTTAACTGAATTAAAAGCAAAAAACAGTAACAAGAAAATTAAAGCTAGTGAAACGGGAACGGCAATTGACAATCGAGCTTTCGCTTCATTTAAATTCTCAAACGCTCCACCATAGGTAACAAAATAGCCCGTGTGAAACTTCAGTTCTTTATCCACTTTCGTTTGCAATTCTTCAACGATACTTTGAACGTCGCGACCTCGAACGTTGAATCCCACCACAATTCTTCGTTTTGTTTCTTCACGTTGAATTTGATTTGGACCATTTTTTATCGCCACGTCTGCCAATTGACTTAATGGAATTTGAGAACCATTTGGCGTTGGAATTAACAAGTTTTGAATGTCTTCTAAATTGCCTCTCAGCTTATTATCCAAACGTACGACTAAATCAAAACGTTTTTCCCCTTCATAAACCAAACCAGTCGATTGTCCTGCAAAGGCTGTGTTTACAATGCGATTGATGTCTGAAATATTCAAATTATATTGCGAAATCAACGCGCGTTTGTATTCAATCACAATTTGAGGCATTCCAGTTACTGGTTCAATGTATAAATCTTGAGCACCTTTTACTGTTTTGATAATTTTGCCTAATTTTTCAGCATAAATTGCCAATGAATCCAAATCTTCACCGAAAATTTTACATACCACATCTTGTCGAGCTCCAGTCATTAATTCATTGAATCGCATTTGAACAGGAAACTGAAAACCGGTTGTAATTCCGGGAACATCTTCCAATGCTTTACCCATTTTTTCTGCTAATTCTGGGAAAGTTTCCGCTGATGTCCATTCGTGTTTATCTTTTAAAATAACCATCATATCAGCAGCTTCCATTGGCATCGGATCGGTTGGAACTTCGCCTGAACCAATCTTTGTAACCACTTTTTCAACTTCTGGAAAACGTGTTTTTAAAATGTGTGCTGCTTTTTGCGTGTATTCGATACTTGTATTTAAACTACTTCCGGTCAAAACGCGCGTGTCAATTGCAAAATCTCCTTCTTCCAAGGCTGGAATAAATTCACCTCCAAGTGTTGACATTACGAAAACGGCACCCAAAAACAAAGCAACTACAATTCCAATTACTGTTTTGGGAAAGCGTAAAATTTTACCCAAAGTTGCTTGGTATTTTCTTTCAACCGAAAACATCACTTTATCGGAAATATTCGGTTTGTGTTTGATTTGTTTACTCAAGAAAATCGAGCTCATCATAGGAATATAAGTCAGTGAAAGGATAAATGCACCCACTAAAGCAAAGGCAACAGTTTGCGCCATCGGGGTAAACATTTTTCCTTCAATTCCACTTAAAGATAAAATTGGCAAATACACTATCAAAATAATCACTTGACCAAAAACAGCACTATTCATCATTTTTCCAGCAGAAAAACCAACTTGTTTGTCCATTTCCGCTTGAGTAATTTTGTTTTGATTCACGAAAATTTTACTGTGTGAAAGTTGATGCATGACTGCTTCTACAATAATCACCGCTCCATCGACAATTAAACCGAAATCTAAAGCTCCTAAACTCATTAAATTTCCGCTCACGCCAAAAAGATTCATCATTATGATGGCAAACAACATTGCCAATGGAATCACAGAAGCTACTAATAATCCAGCTCTCACATTTCCAAGGAAAATCACAAGAATGAAAATCACGATTAAAGCTCCTTCGACTAAGTTTTTTTCTACCGTGCCAATGGCATTATTTACCATTTTCGTTCGGTCTAGAAAAGGTTCAATGACAACTCCTTCGGGAAGTGTTTTTTGAATTTGCGCAATGCGTTCTTTTACATTTTTAATTACCTCGCTGCTGTTTGCGCCTTTCAACATCATCACAATTGCACCCGCAGCTTCACCTTCGTCATTATAACACAAAGCACCATAACGTGTTGCAAAACCGATATTCACTTTCGCAACATCTTTTAATAAAACTGTTGTTCCATTTTCAGTTTGCTTAACGAGGACATTTTCAATATCTTCAACGTTACTTATCAATCCTTCACTTCGGATAAATAAAACGGTTGGCCCTTTTTCTATATAAGCGCCACCAGTGTTTTGATTATTGTTTTCTAAAGCTGTAAAAACGTCATTGATCGATAAATGAAAAGCTTTTAACTGATCAGGATTGATAGCAACTTCAAACTGTTTGAGTTTTCCTCCGAAGCTACTAACTTCTGCAACACCTTTAATTCCAAGTAATTGTCGTCTAACTGTCCAATCTTGAATGGTTCTAAGTTCAGTTGCGTTGTATTTGTCTTCGTATCCTTTTTTAGGTCGAACAACATATTGATAAATCTCTCCTAAACCTGTGGAAATTGGTCCTAATTCAGGTTTTCCAATCCCTGGAGGTATTTGTGATTGCACATTTTGTAAACGTTCAGCAACTTGTTGTCTTGCCCAATAGATATCGATTCCATCTTCAAAAACGATAGTTACTAATGAAAGACCAAAACGAGAAAAACTTCTAATCTCCTGTATTCCAGCAATGTTACTATTTGCTTGTTCGATTGGAAAGGTAACCAAACGCTCGATGTCTGTCGCGCCATAAGAAGGAGCAACAGTAATAACTTGAACCTGATTGTTAGTGATGTCAGGAACAGCATCAATGGGTAATTTTGTGGTTTCAATGATACCAAGTCCAATAAGGGCGATGGTAAACAAACCAATAATAAGTTTATTTTTAATCGAAAACTCGATGATTTTATTCAACATAATCTAAGGTATTAATCTCAAAAAATGCGTGCTTTCACTTTGTCAAACAAAGATTAATGCACGACAACAATTGGATTAACACAATTGAGGCGGATGCCAAACGGAATGATTACGATCGAAGAAATAACCTTCTTTGTAAGTAGAGAATTTTTCCTTTTTCACTGAAAAATGAACTTCTTCAATTGAGGAAAGACGAATTGCATTGAACTCACAAGTAAAAACAACAAGAGTATTAGCCACGGCTGTTTTCATTGGCAAGTTATTATGTTCCTCCTCAAAATCAGTCAATTGATTGAAATAATGCTCTTTTACAAATGAAAACAAAGTTGAACTTGGATTTCTATCTAAATGATCTTCGTAATGTTCAACAAAACTAGAAATGTTTAAAAACTGAAATCCTTGCATATTTGGCGCAAGTGAAAGCAAGAAAAAATAAGACGCTAAAATAAGGTTCGAAATTTTCACATTGCAAAGTTAAAGGATAAAATCAAAATAAAAGTTAATCACTCTTATTGAGAATGGTTCTTCATTGTAGTTTCGTTATTTGTAATTTATGAAAAATGACACCGAAGATGACCAAATAAAGA
>CALPMC020000121.1 GCA_943324565.2 Chitinophaga pinensis
AAAATTCAGCATAAAATTAACTTTCAACTTTCAAATTCAAGCAATATAGATCGTTATGATAGACTTGTTCAAACTTCTTCAGGATTACCAAAGTATGCTGAGTGGTATTATGGTCCACAATTTAGAATGTTGACAGCGTACACATTGGAACTATCTAACAAAAATCTAATTTACGATCAAGCAAGAATTACGCTTGGTTACCAATCTATTGAAGAAAGTAGAATGGACAGAAGGTACAAAAAAGACATTTTGAATCACAGAATAGAAAAACTGAATATTCTGACATTTAACGCCGATTTCGTAAAAAAAATAAGTAAAAATGAATTGAGATATGGAATTGATGCTTACTACAATAAAGTAAATTCAACTGCTTTTACGGAAAACATTGTATTGAATACATCAGGAATATTAGATACACGTTATCCAGATGGAGGTTCTTCAATGACTTCCATTGCAGCATATTTAACACATACTTGGGAAATCACTGAAAAATTAATTTTAAACGATGGAATCAGGTTAACAAATATAGGTTTGAGCGCAAAATTTATTGATAAAACATTTTTCCCTTTTTCTTTTGATGACGTAAATCAAAACAACACCAAAGTCAATGGTAATATTGGTTTAGTGTATATGCCGACAAATAAATGGAGATTTACATTGACAGGTTCAACAGGTTTTAGAGCTCCTAATGTTGATGATTTAACAAAAGTTTTTGAATCAGTTCCTGGTAATATTGTAGTGCCTAATCCAAATTTGAAAGCAGAGTATTCTTATAACGGTGATTTAGGAATTTCAAGAGAAATTTCACCAGGTTTTACAATTAGTGCTAATGCATATTATACCTTATTAACGAATGCACTAACTGTTCAAAATAGTACATTTAATGGTTCAGATTCAATAGATTATAGCGGACAGCTTAGTCAGGTAATGACTACGACAAATGCTGGAAGAGCTTATGTTTATGGATTTGAAGGGATGTTAAATGGAAAGTTAAATGACCACTTTACATTATTTGCAACAGTAAATTACACTAAAGGGAGAATCAAAACAGATACAATTCCTTACCCATTGGATCACATTCCTCCTGTGTTCGGTAAATTCTCATTGAATTATCAGTTAAATAAATTCAAAACGGAATTTTTTGTGAATTATTCGGGATGGAAAAGAATTGAAGATTATAACTTAATTGGTGAAGATAACTTTGTTTATGCGACAGCTTCTGGAATGCCTAGTTGGTATACATTAAACCTAAGAGTTAATTATGTATTTAATAAATACGCATCTCTCCAATTAGCGTGTGAGAATATTTTAGATCAAAATTATAGAAATTTTGCTTCTAATATTTCAGCGCCAGGAAGAAATTTTATTGTTACCTTGAGAGGAAGTTTTTAAATAGATTTAAAAATGATTTAAACGTCTCAGGAAACTGAGGCGTTTTTTTTATTTGTAGTCATACAAAATTAACAAAAAGTATATTTTAATGTCATTTCTTAACATTTTAAATTTTTCATTAAATGTTAAATGGTTCATTTGTTAATGTTTTTAATTGAATCATGTTTTATAAAACGTAATCAGTTAATAGGTGTAAAATCATCAATAGTAAGTTGAATTTCTATTTCACTTACTTAAATTTATTAAACATTTAACATGTCACCAAAATCCCCTTCAAAATCCCCCTTCAAAAATCAATTACCCCACCCTTTTAATCGAACTCAAACTATGCGAAAAAAGCTCCATTTCCTCATTCCAAATTCCATTTTCTTTCAATTCGTCAATGCGAACTCTTCCTGAAGCATGGATAATTTGATTGTTTTCGCCAATGATTCCAACGTGAATGACTTTACCATCTTTATTTGTGAAAAAGGCTAAATCTCCGGGTTGTAATTCTTCAAAATAAATTGTTTCTCCAAGTTCTTCTTGCTCATAGGCATCGCGCGGAAGATTGATTCCTTGTAAACGAAAAACAGCTTGCGTGAAACCTGAACAGTCGATGCCGAAAATACTTTTTCCACCCCATAAATAAGAAGTATTCAAATAATCCAAAGCGTTTTCCCATAAACTCGTTGAACAGGGCAGGGGCGAAGCTTGCAGTTCAAAATCTAAATCACCAATCTTAAATTGCGTCGATTCACCAACCAAACTTCCTTTCGAAATCAATTGTTTCCCCCAAGGTGTTAGCAAAAAAGTGAATGGTGTAGATAAATAAATTTTGTTGTCACTCCATTTTTTAAATTCTTTTGGCGTCAGTGGCAAAATGTGTTTTCCGTCGATGTAACCTTCGTATCCATCTAAATACGATTGAATTTTTACCCAAGGTCTTCCAAATTCCTGAACTTCAACTGGTTCACCAAAAAGTAATTGTGAAACGATTTCAGAAGAGTCACTTGGAGCACGTCGAATGGGAGCAATTGCAACGAGGCAAAAACCATAACGCTGGTCGGGAGTTATTAATTTTATTTTGTTCATATAAGTTTCCAAATGTAATAAATGCAAGGTAGAATATAGCTATTTTAGCCACCGAGCTATGAAAAAAGAATATTTAATTTTAGTGACCAACGACGACAGTGTTAATGCAAAAGGAATTCATGCACTCGTTGAAGTTGCCAAGCAATTTGGGGATGTAGTGGTTGTCGCGCCTGATAAACCGCAGTCTGGAATGGGACATGCAATTACAATTAACGACCCATTACGTTTGAAAAAAACAAGTCTTTTTCCGGACATAACAGCTTTTGCTTGTTCTGGAACACCTGTTGATTGTGTGAAATTGGCAATTTATGAAGTCTTGCATCGCAAACCAGATTTGATACTTTCAGGTTTTAATCACGGAGAAAATTCTTCAACAAATGTCTTGTATTCGGGAACGATGTCCGCTGCGATTGAAGGCGCAATGGAGGCGATTCCGTCGATTGGTTTCTCACTTGCGGATTATTCAGCAGACGCAGATTTTGAACCTGCGAAATTTTATGCAACCAAAATCGTAATGCAAGTTCTAAAATCTAAGATGGAAAAAGGAATTTGTTTAAATGTAAATATTCCGAAGTTGAGTATTGGAGAAATCAAAGGCATAAAAGTATGTAGTCAGGCACACGCATTTTGGGCAGATCGCTTTGATAAAAGATTGGACCAATTCGGACAACCTTATTTTTGGTTAACAGGTGAGTTTTCGGATATGGACAAACGACCAGACACGGATTTACAAGCGCTCAAACACGGATTTGTGAGTGTTGTACCAACACAATATGACTTAACAGCTTATGCAGTAATTGAAAAATATAAATCGTTAGAAGATGAAAGTTAACATTTCAAAAGAAAATATTATTGGATTTTTTATCGGACTTGTTTCCCCGATAGTATTTTTGCCCGTCGTTTTGCTATTTCTATCTTTTGTCCAAGATACGAGTGTTTACTATTTGTGGGAGCAGTTCAAAATATCAGATGTGCACCGAAGTAAAGATCTTTCGTTGGGCTTGATCTCCAACTTGATATGGTTTTACATGTACTTAAATACCGATAAATATCCATACGTTCGCGGTATCTTATTAAGTATGTTCATCTATGTTCCCTACATGATTTATGTTAATTTGATACAATAATTGAAGTGACAAAAAAGATTTTTGTTCTTTCTGGCGAAGCTTCAGGCGATTTACATGCAGCCAATTTAGTGCATGAGATGAAACGTATTCAACCAAATCTTGTATTGCAAGGTTGGGGTGGAGATCGATTACAGAAAGAAGGAGTAATTATCAAAAAACATATTCGCGAATTGGCATTTATGGGTTTTTTAGAAGTGGTGTTGAATTTGAAGACTATTCTGAAAAACTTTAAAATCTGTAAAAAGGAAATTCTTGATTTCCAACCAGATGTTTTGATTTTAGTGGATTATCCAGGGTTTAATTTACGCATTGCGGAATGGGCAAAAATACAGGATATTCGAGTGTTTTACTACGTTTCACCGCAAATTTGGGCTTGGAAAAAAAATCGTGTTTTTAAAATTAAAAAGTCAGTGGAGCGCATGTATTGTATTCTTCCGTTTGAAAAAGATTTTTATAAGCAATTTGAAATAGACGTAAATTACCTCGGACATCCACTTTTGGATGAGGTTCAGCATTTTAGAACAAAGCACCAAGAAGATTTACCTCAATTTCAGAAACCAATTTTAGCCGTACTTCCGGGTAGTCGCAAGCAAGAAATTGAGCGAAAATTACCCATCATGTTAGAGGCAGCTAAACAATTTTCGCATTATCATATTTTAGTAGCTTGTGCGCCGAATCTTGATCTTTCATATTACGATAAATTCAAGGTTGAAGGCGTTGATTTTATTCAAAATAAAACGTATTCTATTCTTAATGTGGCAAATGTTGCGATTGTAACCTCTGGAACGGCAACGTTAGAAACAGCTCTTTTTAGAGTGCCACAGGTAGTGTGTTATAAAAGTTCGCCCGCTTCCTATTGGATTGCCCGAAGTTTGATTCATATCAAATACATTTCTTTGGTGAATTTGATATTGGATAAAGAAGCGGTAAAAGAATTGATTCAGGCCGAATGTTCCGTTCAAAAAATCGTTATTGAATTAGGAAAGATTGAGGAAGGGAATGTGGGGAGAAGTAAAATGATTAAAGATTACGATAATTTGGTGCAACTTTTGGGCGAAAAAGGAGCGAGTGCTCGGATTTCTGAAAGTATGTTGCAAAATTTATAAAGAAAATAAATGCGTTTTTGGATTATATTAATGGTGATTGTGCTCTCGTTCAAAGGTTTGACTCAAACTTTTAAACTAAGTATTTTCACGGAAAGCAATATCAAATCGCTATCATTTCAGCCTGGAATAGGAACTTATTTTTTAATGAATGACACTGGATTTGTGCGAAAAATTGTGCCAGCAGATTTGATAACCATCAATCTCG
Organism: Chitinophaga pinensis; assembly: GCA_943324565.2. Taxonomy (GTDB): domain Bacteria; phylum Bacteroidota; class Bacteroidia; order Flavobacteriales_D; family Crocinitomicaceae; genus UBA952. The sequence continues at coordinate 4,905 of CALPMC020000121.1, forward strand.
GGATTTCGAATAAACTCGACGTGAAATTGAATAATACTTATATATTTTCTTCACTAAAAGTATATCTATTTCATGAGAAGTCGGAAAATAATGCCAGGCTTAAACCAATAACACCAGCTATCAAAGAAAGAAGTTATGAAGGTGATTTTGAGGTGGTAAATAAAGCAGGTAAAATACAAGTAATCAATTTAATAGACTTAGATCAATACTTGGAAGGAGTTGTTGAATCGGAGTCTGGTGCTGGGCAAAATTTAGAGTATTACAAAGCTCAAACAGTAATTAGTCGTACCTATGCATTGAAGTACAAGAACAAACACGCTGCTGATGGGTTTAATCTATGTGACCGAGTGCACTGTCAAGCGTATTTGCATCGACGATTGAATGCGGCTGTAATTGATTCAGCGGTAAGACAAACCAAAAATTTAGTGATGTTGGACGAAAAAGATAATTTATACGCCACTTATTTTCATGCCAATTGTGGAGGTCAAACCTGTCAGCCAGATTACGTTTGGAATGAAACTTTACCCGGATTTGATAGTTTTAAAGACACTTTTTGTATTCGCACCAAGCAAGCAAATTGGGAAAAGAAAATCCCTGTAAACGAGTGGAAAGCGTTTATGGTCAATAAGTACGATTTTCCGATTTGGGACAGTTTGAGTAATTACCAATTGTATAATTTCCAACAATCAGAACGACATGCTTTTTTCATTCATCCTTTTTATGGGATTCCATTGCGCGATTTGCGTGATGCTTTTCAGTTGAAGTCTACTTTTTTTAGTTGTAGCTTAGACGGGGAATTTGTCGTTTTGAAAGGGCGTGGTTTTGGTCACGGCGTTGGCTTGTGTCAAGAAGGAGCGATGAATATGTCTAAAAAAGGCTATGATTACCAACAGATTTTGTTGTTTTACTATCCTAAAATGCGTTTATCAGTTCAAAGCGATCGACTTAACCGAAAAATGTAACATGCAAAATCTATTTTTTTTATCCTTGTCTATTATCGCTTTATTGAGTTCTGTAAGTTGTCAAAATGCTTCTGAATCAAAAGAATTATTAAAGGAAAAGGTTAGTAAAAAAATGATTGTGGAAATATGGAGCGATGTGATGTGTCCATTTTGTTACATTGGCAAACGTCAATTTGAGTTGGCACTTTCGAAGTTTGAGCACAAAAATGAAGTGGAAGTTGTTTGGCGCAGTTTTGAGTTAAATCCAAATGTGAAAACCGACACAACACTTTCGGTGGTGGAATATTTATCTAAAAATAAAGGAGTTCCACTGGAAGAAGCAAAATCAATGACTGATTATGCAACTAACATGGCACGTGTTGTAGATTTGGAATATCATTTTGAAAAAGCAGTTGTTGCTAATTCTTTCAAAGCGCATCAGTTTGTTCATTTTGCGAAAGAATATGGTAAGCAATCGATAGCGGAGGAAGTATTGTTTAAAGCTTATTTCACCGACGGAAAAAATACCGATGACACAAATGTTTTATTGAGTTTAGCTACAGAAATTGGATTAGATGCTAAGAAGTTGAAGAATGCATTGGAAAGTGGAAAATTTGCAAAAGCCGTAAAAGCCGACGAATTAAAAGCTCAAAAACTAGGAATAAATGGTGTTCCGTTTTTCTATATAAATGAATCGATTCAACTTTCTGGTGCACAAGATGCTAAAGAATTCTTGAAGGCTTTGAATAAAGCGTTTGCGGCTTGGAAGAAGTGAGGATTATTTGATTTTCAATCAGTATTAATTAAAATCGAATATCCCTCACCCCAACAGCGCCATCAAATCTTCCTTCGCCAATGATTTCCGAGCGTTTTCATCGACTTTGATGAGGTCTTCGACAAGTTCTTTTTTGCCCGCTTGCAGTTGAAGGATTTTGTCTTCGATGGTGTCAGGACAAATCAAGCGTATCGCCATTACGTTTTTCTTTTGGCCAATACGGTAACAACGGTCAATGGCTTGGTTTTCCACCGCTGGATTCCACCAGGGATCAACGATGAACACGTAATCGGCCTCGGTTAAATTCAAACCGGTCCCTCCAGCTTTTAAACTAATTAAAAACACACGTTTTTCTGCGTTTTCTTGAAACGATTGCACACGCGCCGAACGGTCTTTCGTTTGTCCAGTCAAGTATTCGTAAGTAATTTCTTTCTCGTCCAAACGTTTGCGAATGAGTTCCAACATGCTGACAAATTGCGAGAATACCAAGATTTTGTGTTCGCCCACTTTATCTTCGATTTGTGCTAATAACTCATCTAATTTGCTGGATTCGTTGCCGTAAAAAGCCTCGTCGTTCAGCAATTCAGGAGAATTACAAATCTGTCGCAACTTCGTTAAACCTTGCAAAATGTGCATGTTTTTGTTGGTCAACTCGTCGTTTTTGTCTGCTTTTTCCAAGAATAACTTGAACTCGTTGCGGTACGTTTCGTAAATGCGGCGTTGATTTTCTCCCATCGGGCAGTGAATTACGATTTCGGTTTTGTCAGGAAGCTCGCTTGCCACTTGTTTTTTCGTTCTACGCAACAAAAACGGACTCAATTTTTGCTGTAATTCTTTCGCGCGTTTGCTGTCCTTGAATTTATCAATTGGAATGGCGTAATTGTCTTTGAAGTGCGTTTGATTTCCCAACAAGGCTTGATTCGCAAAGGAAAATTGAGCGTAAATATCAAAAGTATTGTTCTCGATGGGAGTTCCTGTCAACACGATTTTATTGCGCGATTGCAACAAACGAACTGCTTTATAACGCTTCGATTCAGGGTTTTTTATCGCTTGTGATTCGTCCAAGAAAATGTAATCGAAGTCGATTTTTTTCAAAAAAGTAATGTCGCTCAACATTGTTCCGTAAGTAGTAATGATGATATCGTAATTGTCAATTTTTTCGTGGTCTTTTTCGCGGTTCAAACCGTAAATAACGTGGTATTTTAAACTTGGTGCAAACTTGTCTAATTCCGCTTGCCAGTTGAAAATCAACGAAGTTGGTAAAATGATTAAATGTGTACGTTTGCCATTCTTTTCTTTCAAAGACAAGATAAACGAAATGATTTGAATCGTTTTCCCCAATCCCATATCATCAGCCAAACAACCGCCAAAATTGAATTCATCTAGAAAATGCAACCAATTCAAGCCGTGTTTTTGGTAGTC